>JAEHDN010000367.1 GCA_016880395.1 Candidatus Eiseniibacteriota bacterium | reverse complement strand
TGCCGAAGTCGGTGCTGCGCCAGGAGCCCTTCCTCTCCACCTATCCGTACTCGCCCGCGTCGAGCTGCATCTACCAGCTCGCGCGTCGGGTCATGGGGCACCAGGGACGAAACGGCGGCTCGCCCGGCGCCGGACCGGGCGGCTCGCTCGAGCCCGCCACCACCGGCCCCGGCCTCTCCATCGTCGAGCCGTCGGAGGAGGCGTGATCGTGCGCCGCCTCGTCATCCGGCTCACCCTGATCGCGTCCGTGCTCGCCGGCTTCGCCGCGGCCGCCATCGGCGTCGCGAGCGGCGTCACCCCGAACGTCGTGCTGCTCCGAGCGCTCATCGCCTTCGCCATCGTGCTCCTCGCGGGCGCGGGCGTCGGCCTCATCGTCATGCGCACCGCCCTGCGCCGGTACTACGAGCAGGGGCGCATCCGCCCCGGGGACCACCGCGTCCCCACGGACCGGTAGCGGAGGATTCCGACCATGCCCACGCCGTCCGTACTTCACACGCTCGCCCACCGGACTCCGCGCTCGCGCAATCGCAAGCAGCGGCAGAAGGAGGTCGCGCTCAGCAAGTACGCACCCCTCGTCAAGTACGTCGTCGATCGGCTCGCGCTGCATCTGCCGAAGTCGGTGGAGCGGGACGACCTGATCTCGGCCGCGATCATCGGCCTCTTCGACGCGCTCGAGAAGTACGACGCCTCGAAGGGCACGAAGTTCGAGACCTACGCGATCTGGCGCATCCGCGGCGCGATCCTCGACGAGCTGCGCTCGCTCGACTGGGCCTCGCGCTCCATCCGCCGCAAGGCGCGGAACGTCGAGGAGGTCGCGCGGGATCTGGGCCAGAAGCTGGGCCGCGCGGCGACCGAGGAGGAGGTGGCCGACGCGCTCAACCTGAGCCCCGTCGAGCTCTCCCGGCTCCTCGACGAGGTGCACGGCACCGCGCTCCTCTCCCTCTCCAAGTCGGTCTCGAGCGACGAGGACCAGGACTTCATCCAGCTCGAGGACATCGTGGACGATCCCTCGCACAAGGATGCGCTCGAGGTGATCGAGAGCGACGAGGCGCGCGAGGTGCTCCTCGAGACGATCGACGGGCTTCCGGAGCAGCAGCGGCTCGTGGTCGCGCTCTACTACTACGAGGAGATGACGCTGAAGGAGATCGGCGAGGCGCTCCACATCTCCGAGTCCCGCGTGTCGCAGATCCACACCCGCGCGGTGAAGACCCTCAAGGGCCGGCTCGGCCGGCTGCTCTAACGTGGCCATCTCCCGCACGCTCGACCGCACGTCGCTCCTCAGGCTCACCGAGGGCATGGTGGCGCTTCCGACCCTGCCGCTCGTGGCCACCCGGCTCCTCCGTGCCGTGGCGCAGCCGGACACGAGCCCCGACGAGATCGCCCGCATCCTCTCGCTCGATCCGTCCCTGACCGCCCGCACGCTCCGGCTCGCGAACTCCGAGTTCTACGGGTTCCCGCGCCGGGTCGGCTCGGTGGATCTCGCCGTCGTGGTGCTGGGCGCGAACCCGATCCGGGACCTCGCGCTCTCCGCCTCGGTCTTCCGGACCCTCGGCGAGGCGGACGGCCTCATGGAGGACGTCTGGCAGCACTCGCTCGCGGCCGGCGTCGCCGCGCGGATCCTCGCGGACCGCTCGCGCTACCGCCTCAGCAGCGAGGCGTACGCCGCCGGGCTCCTGCACGACATCGGCACCGTGGTGCTGCGCCAGACCGATCCGGACCGTTTCCAGGCCGTGATCGCGATGGTGCGGGACCAGGGTCAGACGATCGATGAGGCCGAGCGCGGCCTCTTCGGGTCCTGCCACGCCGAGGTGGGCGCGTGGCTGGCCGAACGCTGGGGGCTTCCCGCCGATCTGGTGGAAGCCATTGCCTGCCATCACCGGCCGGATAAGGCGAGTCGCAATCCCGAGCTCGCCGCTCTGGTTCACGTGGCCACTTCGCTCGCGGAGCGGGCCGGATTCGCATGGCCCCGAGGGGTCGCGCGCCGACCCATCGTTCCTTCCGCGTGGGATGTGGTCCATGCCGACGAGCGCAAGCGCGAGGCTCTCCTCGAGTCGCTCGTCGAGGACGTGGTCCGCGAAACGGAGCGGGAGCGGGAGCTCTTCGCCGAATTCCGCGGATCGCAGGAGGATTGACGTTCATGGGCAGTGCCGTCACCAAGTCAGCGCACGACCGCGACATCGAGATACGCGTCCGCTTCGAGCCGGGCCTGGGAGCCGCTCTCTACGCCTCGCTCCACGACGGCGAGGTGCATCCCGTCACCGTGGCCAAGAACCTGGGCCGCGGCCGGTCGCTCCTTCGCTACCACGGCTTCACGCTGATGGCGCAGGGGACTCCCGACTGGAAGGTGGGGGACTCGTTCTCCGTCTACGTGAAGGAGCTTGGCCCTCCGCTCGTCCTCGC
>JAEHDN010000366.1 GCA_016880395.1 Candidatus Eiseniibacteriota bacterium | reverse complement strand
TCGGGGGCGATCGGCGGGGACGTGAACCACGAGTTCATGGTCACGGCCGACTCGGGCGAGTCGCTCGTGTTCTCCTCGGCCTGCGGCTACGCCGCGTCCGAGGAGAGCGCGAAGTTCGCCGCACCCGAGCACGCGCCGGAAGCCGAGGCCCCGATGGCCCCGCGCGATACGCCCGGAAAGAAGAGCGTCGAGGAGGTGGCGGCATTCCTCGGCACCCAGGCCGACCGGCTGCTCAAGACGCTCGTCGTGATCGCGGGGGAAGAGCCGGTGCTCGCCGTGGTGCCTGGAGATCGCGAGCTGAACGAGGCCAAGCTGGCGCGCGCGCTGGGCGGCGTTCCCGTGCGGCTCGCGAGCGCGGCGGAGATCGAGCAGATCACCGGCGGACCGCTCGGCTTCACGGGGCCGGTCGGGCTCGAGTCGAAGATCCGGACGCTCTACGACGCGTCGATCGGCAGTGGACGGAACCACGTGACCGGCGGCAACAAGCTCGACGTGCACCTCGTGAACGTGCGCTTCGGACGGGACCTGCGGGGCGGATCGCGGGCGGATCTGACGAGCGCCCGGGAGGGGGATCGCTGCCCCCGCTGCGGCGACGTGATGCGCGCGAGCCGCGGCATCGAAGTGGGGCACATCTTCAAGCTCGGGCTACGTTACTCCGAGCCGATGGGGGCGAAGTTCCTCGACCCGGCCGGCGAGGAGCGGACCATCACGATGGGGACCTACGGCATCGGCGTCACCCGCACGGTGGCCGCCGTGATCGAGCAGCTCCACGACGAGAACGGAATGATCTGGCCGATCTCGATCGCGCCCTACCACGTCCACGTGGTCGCGGTGAACGTGAAGGACGCGGCCACGCGCGAGACGGCCGACCGGCTCTACGAGGGTCTCATGCAGCTCGGCGTGGAGGTTCTCTACGACGACCGCGACGAGCGCCCCGGCGCGAAGTTCAAGGACGCCGATCTGCTCGGCATGCCGCTCCGCATGACCGTGGGCGAGAAGGGGCTGAAGGAAGGAATCGTGGAGCTGCGGGACCGCCGGACGGGCGCGGTCGAGAAGATTCCGGTCGCGGACGCGGCCGGCGCTTGCGCGCGGCGCGTCCAGGACGACCTCAGGAAGCTTTCGTCGCCTTAGCGGTCCGGTTCACCATCTTCGCCAGCCGCGACTTCCGCCGGTTGGCCACCGCTTTCTTGATCACGCCCTTCCGGACCGCAACATCGAGCCGGGAGGCAGTCATCCGCGCAAGCTCTTTATCGGCAGGCGTTTCCTGGATCTTCTTCAGGTAGGTTTTGATCTCGGACTTGATCGAGGCATTGCGCACCTGGGCGCGCTTGGCCGTGCGCATCCGCTTCACGGCCGACTTGTGGTGGGGCATTCATTTCCTCCGGATCGGGTGACGGCGAGAACGTTCGAAGTCCGCGACATTAGGGGACTTCCGGCATCGTGTCAAGCCGGAACGGCGTGCTATACTCGCGCGAATGGCACCGCGACCCACGAACCGCCGCGGCGACGCTCCTCCCCCTGATCCCCCAGACGACGCATCTCCGGCGGACCTGAAGCAGGCGATCGCCGATCTGCCGGCTCAGCCAGGGGTGTATCTGTTCCGCGACCGGAACGGCGTGCTCCTCTATGTCGGAAAGGCGAAGCGGCTCGACCAGCGGGTCCGATCCCACTTCCAGGACCCGGCCGCGCTTGGACCGCGCCAGGTGGTGCTCACGCGCCGGACCACCAGCATCGAGTACATCGCGGTCGACTCGGAGATCGATGCGCTCCTGCTCGAGGCGACGCTCGTGCGGGAGCGGCAGCCTCCGTACAACGTCCGCCTGAAGGACGACAAGCGTTATCCCTACCTGCGCGTGTCGTGGCAGGAGCCCTTTCCGAGGCTCACGGTGGTGAGGCGGGTGGAAAAGGACGGCGCGCGGTACTTCGGGCCCTACACCGAGGTGAAGAGCCTCCGCGCGCTCCTGCGCCTGACGCAGACCATCTTCCCGATGCGGACCTGCACCGATATCGACGCCCACATCCAGGCGGGACGCGAGTGCCTGGAGTTCCACATCGGCCGCTGCACCGGGCCGTGCATCGCCGCGCAGTCCGCCACGGACTACCGGGCCATGGTGGATCAGTTCTGCGACTTCCTGTCGGGGCGACGCGACGAGGTGGTGGCGCGGCTGCGCACGCTCCTCGAGAACGCGGCCGCGCGCCGCGAATACGAGCGGGCGGCACGGCTCCGCGATCAGATCCGCCGCCTCGAGTCGATCCTGGCGCGGCAGCGAATGGTCGACGTGGCCGGCGCCTCGGCCGACGTGCTGGGTGTCGCGCGCGAGGGGGAGCGATGCTGCGTGGTCGTCCTCAAGGTCCGGGAGCGGCGTGTGGTGGCGAAGGACGTGCGGTGGCTTCGCGGCGCCGGCGGGAAGAGCGAGGGGGAGCTGCTCCGTGCGTTCGTCACGCTCTACTACACGCAGACCGAGTCGATCCCGGAGGTCCTCGTGGTCGAGACCGACCCGGCGGAACGTGAGCTGCTCGAGCCCTACCTCGAGCGGGGCGCGGGCGGGCCGGTCCGTGTGCGCCAGCCGCGGGACGCCACGGAGCGCGCGCTCCTGCGCACGGCGCGGCGGAACGCGACGATGCTCGTGTCGCGCTCGCGGGAGGAGACCGGAAAAGGCCTCGAGGGAAAGGCCGCGGACGAGGCGCTCGAGCTGCAGCGGGCGCTCGGCCTGGACCGGCTGCCGCGGCGGATCCGCTGCTTCGACGTGTCGCAGCTCTTCGGCACCGACGTGGTCGCGTCGATGGTGACGTTCATCGACGGGCGCCCGGCGAAGAACGAGTACCGCCGCTACCGGATCCGTACGGTCG
>JAEHDN010000365.1 GCA_016880395.1 Candidatus Eiseniibacteriota bacterium | reverse complement strand
GTCACGGCGGACCGGATCCGGCTTCGCCAGCCCAAGGGCGAGCTAGAGGTGTTGAACCCGGCTCGCCAGGTGCGCGACTACCTGCTCAGGACAGTGAACACCCTCAAGAGCCGGCCGGGCCTCCGCGCTGACAACCAGCTCTGCTGTGGCTGGGGCGCTGGCGTCGTCCTCCCCTATGTCACGCCCGAGGAGATCCGACAGCCCTCGCTCTTCGGTCCAAGTCTCGAGGAGGCGCTGGGGCCCGGGCTCGTCCTCACGGGCTCGGACCTGGCGGCCGAGACGCTCCTGCCCCGCTTGCGTGGGCTCATCCCGGCTCGCGGAGCGGCCCGCGGATCGCTGGACCCTCAGCAGCTCGACGAGATCCGCAGCGTGCTGCATCCGGAGATTCGGATCGGCTGGGGCGCGACGGACGAGGAGATCGTCCGGGTGATGGATCTCGAGCAGGAGCGCCTCGCCCGGACCCTGGGGGATGGCCACCGGCTCCTGCGCGGCGTTGCCGGAAGCGGCAAGACCATCGTCCTCATCTGCCGCGTGCGCTACCTCCTGGCTCAGCATCCGGACTGGCACATTCTCGCGCTTTGCTACAACCGGGTTCTGGCCAATTTCCTCCACAGAGCCATCGGCGATAAGCGCGTCGAGGTTTCGACCTTCGACACGTGGGGCAGGCAGCAGCTCAGGGCGGCGGGCGTGGACGTTCCCGAGCCGTCCGGCCGGGGCCAGCAATGGGATGAATTCTGGGTCGAGACGGTCCCCAAGCTGCTCTCGCAGGCGTTCGATGAGGGTCGCGTGCCGACCGGAGCATATCAGGCCATCCTGGTCGACGAAGGGCAGGACTTCGCGGACACCTGGTACCGTCTCCTGCTCCGCGCATTGGACCCGGAGGCCAACCAGCTCTTCATCGCGCTCGACTCGTCGCAGAACATCTACCGCCGTCGCATCAGCTGGCGCTCGCTCGGCATTCAGATCGCCGGCCGCACAAAAGTCCTGAAGCGCAACTACCGGAACACGCGGTCGATCATCTCGGCCGCCTATGCCATGGTCCACGAGCTGGACGCCGCCGAGGCCGACCCGGGCGACCTGGTCTCGTCCCTCGTCGTTCCCGACCAGGCCCTACGTGACGGTCCGGCGCCCGAGCTGGCGTGCCTGGACTCGGCCGCGGGCGTCAGACAGCACGCCAGAGATTGGATCGGAGCGAGGCTCGCACGCGGCATCTCGCCGGGAGATATTCTCGTCCTGGGTCACAACCGCCTCGGAATGGAGAAGTTCGCCGGCTGGCTGGATGGACAGCAGATTCCGGCTTCTTTCCTGCCGGAGCGAAGGGCCGATGGGACCATTGGCGTCTCGACCATCCACAGCTCGAAGGGCCTGGATGCAGGACACGTGTTGATCCTGAATGCCCACGAGCTGGACGGCCTGAGGACGCGAGAGGAGGCCCACCGGCTTCTCTACATCGGCATGACGCGCGCGCGGGACGAGCTCTGCATCTCATTCGCCCGGCCGTCGTGGGTCATGGACGAGCTCACGCAAGCGCTCCAGATCAGACCCGCCTCCTGATCCGGGCTGTCCCGCGTTCGCCTTCACCAGCGCTAGCGCATCGGGTACCATCGCCCCTGGTGGACCCCCAGGATCTCCTCGACGAGCTGGTCCAGGCCGCGCAGCGGCTCGGCGTCGAGGTCCGGTCGGAGCCCTTCGAGACGCCGGCGGCGATGGGTGGAGGGCTCTGCGTCGTGCGGGGCGCACACCTGGTGCTGATCGATCAGCGGGCGCCGCTGGTGGATCGCCTCGGCGCCCTCGCGCGGGCCCTGGGCGATCTGGGGAGCGAGGCCGTCTACATGGCCCCGGAGGCCCGGGAGCTGGTTGACCAGTCGCGGCCCGGGAGGCGCCTGACCCCGTCAGGGTGACCGAGGCGCCCGGCGATCGCGCCAGCCGCTATCCGGAGCGTGGTTGCGCGAAGCGGTGCTTCACGAATGCGTCGACGATCCGCTGGATGTCGGCCTCCTGCGAGCCGGTGGCGGTGGCGACGCACTGGGCGACCGACCTCGCCGTCGATGCCATGACCGAGTCCGCGCGGGCCGGCTCGTCAATCTTTCTCAGGTGCCCGTACCATTCCACCTGGGCCTTGCCCTTGAGCTGACCCCAGCACTCCTGCGTCGCCAGGGCAATCGGGCTCGCCTGCCGCTCGTACGCGGGCGTCACCGTGGAGCCACAGAAGAGGCCTGCCGCGGCAACGACGAGAAGTCGTGTCCTCATGACCGCCTCC
>JAEHDN010000364.1 GCA_016880395.1 Candidatus Eiseniibacteriota bacterium | reverse complement strand
GCTGGCCCGTCTCCACCCACGTCACCAGGTCCTGGAGCGCCGTCACGACCTCCTCCGGCTGGTAGTTGCTGTGGCCGTACCGGTCGAAAGTGCGCCTCGCGAAGAGGTCCGGCCGCTTCACCCGGGCCGCGTACGCGTCCTCGTGGAACGCGGGGATGAGGGGATCCCGGCAGGTGTGGAGCGCGAGCATCGGGATCCGGAGATCCCCACTGGGCTCGTAGTAGTTCCTGAGGACTGCCTGCGCGTCGGCCGTTCCGTGGAAGCGCCCGACCCGCGCGTTCACGTCATCGAGGACCGGCTGCGGCAGCGCGCCTGTGTAAACGGTCTCCGTGTTGTCGAAGAACGGGTGCCCGTGTGTACGGCCCGTGAAATCGTCTAGCTCGATTGCGTGGAACACGAGTGCCTGCACGATCGACCCGACCAGCTCCTCCGGGCTCTGGAACGCGATCCGTGTCTGGTCGATCTGGCTGATCAGGAACGCACCCTGCGGATTCGCCTGGATCGCCGCGATCGCGGGCAGCGCGATGCCCTGTACCGGGTCGGTGCCGGACGGGATCGCCTCCACGTTCCCGGGCAGGACGCCGCCGTAGAAATGGTCGAAGAGCACGCGGACGTTGGCGATGTAGTCCACCTCCAGCTTCGTCCCGCCGAGAACGCCACTCATAGGGAGCGCCCCGTCGTACAGATCCGGATAGCGCTCGGCAAGCATCTCCACGACGATCCCGCCGAGGGAATGTCCCGCCAGGTACACGTGCCGCGGCTCGCCGAACTTCGAGGCGAAGAGGCCTCGGAGTTGGTGGGTGCGGAGCGCGCCGTCCTTGAGTGCGTAGCCGTTCTGTGAGTAGCTCGAGTACGCGATGGCATAGCCCAGGCCCAGAAAGCGCCGGGTCAGCTCCTCCACGTTGTCGAGGGTGGGTAAGGCGATCGGGAGCGGCGGCTCGATGTACCCGTGCGCGTACAGGATCAGGTCGCCGTTCCAGCCTTCCGGGACGGAGATGCGGTAGAGAGCCCCCGGACCGGTTTCCCCTTCGATCTCGGTCGCTTCGCCGGAGTACCGGGCGGGGGCAAGCGTGGCAGGGCTGGCCGTGATCCCGATGTTCTCCCGGCCGGCCGACGTCGCCCGCTCGGGGGCCACGGGCGGCCGCGCCGAGCACCCGAGCAAACCGCAGGTGAGCAGCACTAGTAGAGTGATGAGCTTGAGCCGCATGGCATCGCCCCCTTGTCTCTGCCGGCGGCACCGCGCCTGCCGGCTCGTACTCTTGAAGAACGCCAGGGTCCTGCGAACCAGCACGCCATTTTTCGCCCCTAGCCAGCGCGGCCGGGCCGGTTTACCGTCGCGCGTACAGGGCTCGGGCCATTCCGGCCCGGAGCCGGTCGATAAGGGGGGCTTATGCTCGCGTCGCTGCTCAAGCGTATGTGGTGGATTACGCTTCTCCGCGGGGTCCTCGCCATCCTCTTCGGAATCGTGGTCCTGACCATGCCCGGCATCGCGCTCGCGTCCTTGATCCTGGTCTTCGGCGCCTACCTCGTGGTCGACGGTGTGTTCACGGTCGTCCACGCCATCCAGGGACGTAAGGAGACCCCGCGCTGGTGGATGATGCTCATCGAGGGCCTCATCGCGGGCGCGCTCGGGGTCTACACCCTATGCACGCCCGGAATGGCGGCTCTTGCGCTACTCTTCATCATCGCCGCGTGGGCGATCGTGGGCGGCTTCCTCCGCATCACGCTCGCGATCGCGCTCCGCAAGGAGATCAGCGGCGAGTGGTGGATGATTCTGGGCGGGATCGCGTCCGTCCTCTTTGGCGTGATCATGTTCGCGCGCCCGGGGGCGGGGGCGCTGGCGCTCCTCACGGTCATCGGGCTCTGGTCGATCCTCGCGGGGATCGCCCTGGTCATGCTCGCGTTCAAGGCGCGGAGCTTCGGCAAGGCCATCGCGGCCGCGAGTCCCCAGCCCGCGTAATCTAAACACGCACGGCGTGCCCTCCCGGCACGCCGTGCCGAAGCACAGCAAGGAGCCGAGTCATGGACGAGAGCACGACACCGACCACCGCGCGCGAGCAGCTCGTGGCGGATCTCAAGGCGGTGATCGCCGACGCGGAAGAGCTGC
>JAEHDN010000363.1 GCA_016880395.1 Candidatus Eiseniibacteriota bacterium | reverse complement strand
GAGCCGACGGCGGCCGCGCTGGCCTACGGGCTCGACAAGAAGAAGGACGAGAAGATCGCCGTCTACGACCTGGGCGGCGGCACCTTCGACATCTCCATCCTCGAGCTGGGGGACGGCGTGTTCGAGGTCAAGTCGACGAACGGTGACACGCACCTCGGCGGCGACGACTTCGACAAGCGTGTCATCGACTGGCTGGCGGACGAGTTCAAGAAGCAGGAGGGCATCGACCTCCGCAAGGACCCGATGGCGCTCCAGCGCCTCAAGGAAGCGGCGGAGAAGGCCAAGATCGAGCTGTCGACGGTCATGCAGACCGACGTGAACCTGCCGTTCATCACGGCCGACGCGAGCGGGCCGAAGCACCTCAACCTGGCCCTGACGCGGTCCAAGTACGAGCAGCTCGTGGACGATCTGATCGAGCGGACCAAGGGTCCGGTCGAGCGGGCGCTCGCCGACGCCGGCCTCAAGGCGTCGGACATCGACGAGGTGATCCTGGTCGGCGGCGCGACGCGCACGCCGAAGGTGCAGGATCTCGTGCGGCGGCTGTTCGGCGGCAAGGAGCCGCACAAGGGAGTGAACCCGGACGAGGTCGTCGCGATCGGCGCGGCCATCCAGGGCGGCGTCCTCGCGGGCGACGTCAAGGACGTGCTGCTGCTCGACGTGACGCCGCTCTCGCTCGGCATCGAGACGCTGGGCGGCGTGACCACGAAGCTGATCGAGCGGAACACCACGATTCCGACCAAGAAGAGCGAGGTGTTCTCGACCGCGGCCGAAAGCCAGACGCAGGTCGAGATCCACGTGCTGCAGGGCGAGCGGCAGATGGCCCAGGACAACAAGACGATCGGGCGCTTCACGCTCACCGGCATCCCCCCGGCACCCCGGGGCATCCCGCAGATCGAGGTGACGTTCGACATCGACGCGAACGGCATCCTCCACGTGGCGGCCCGGGACAAGGCGACCGGCAAGGAGCAGAAGATCAAGATCGAGGCGAGCGGCGGACTGAGCGACGCCGAGATCAAGCGCATGGTCAACGACGCCGAGTCCCACGCCGATGAGGACAAGAAGCGGCGCGAGGAGATCGAGGTCAAGAACCGCGGCGACGCGCTGGCCTACGAGACGGAGAAGAACCTGAAGGAGCTGGGCGACAAGGTGGACGCGGAATCGCGCACCCGGGTGGAGAGCGCCCTCGACACGCTGAAGAAGGCGGTCGAACGGAACGACATCGCCGAGATCCGGAGCGCGAGCGAAGCCCTGACCCAGGTCTGGAACGAGGTCTCGAGCAAGCTCTACGCGGAGGCGTCGAAGGGGGGCGCAGAGGAGCGGCCGAACCCCGGGGAGCAGCCACAGGGCGGGCAGCCGGGCGGCGGCAAGCGCGAGGGTGGCGACGGCGCCGTCGACGCGGACTACGAGGTCGTGAAGTAGGCAGCGAGCCGCGCGAGCGGCCCTCGCTGGAATCGAAGGGATGCGCCCCGGGGCGTTGCTCCGGGGCGCGCCGTTTTCCGGTCCCAATGCGGACGGAGGCGCGTACTCTCTTGGGAACGTGAAGCGCGTTGGCCGCGAAGCCGCGTGAGCCGCGCGAAACCCTGCGCCAACGGAGAGGAGCCAGGTCATGACGAGCCGCGAGCCCGAGAAGGCGACCTTCGCCGCCGGGTGCTTCTGGGGAGTGGAGTCGATGTTCCGCGCGATTCCGGGCGTGGTGGACGCGATCGTCGGCTACACCGGGGGGCGGACCGCCAACCCGACGTACGAGCAGGTCTGCAGCGGTCGAACCGGCCACGCCGAGGCGGTCGAGGTAACCTTCGATCCGGAGCGCGTGGACTATCCCACGCTCCTCCGCGTCTTCTTCGAGAACCACGATCCGACCACGCCGAACCGCCAGGGGCCCGACGTGGGCGAGCAGTACCGCTCGGCCGTCTTCACGCACACGCCCGAGCAGGACCGGCTCGCGCGCGAGGCCGTGGCCGCGCTGACGGAGGCGAAGCGGTTTCGCCGTCCGATCGTGACCCAGATCGTGCCGGCCGTGCCGTTCTATCCCGCCGAGGAGTATCACCAGCGTTACTTCGAGAAGCGCGGCATCGCTCCCACCTGCCACGTGATGCCGCACTGATCCACCGGGACGCGCATCGCACGCCGCGCGCGGCCCGCCGCTCACGCCTCCCCGTGGTAGGATTCCGCCTTCGGGTCGCGCACCGCGACCCGCGCGGGTCTCCCGGAGGCGCCACGTGCTCGGCAAGGTTCTCGGCCACTACACCCTTCGCGACCGCCTCGGTGGGGGCGGCATGGGCGTCGTCTACCGCGCTCGCGACGAGCGCCTCGACCGCGACGTGGCGGTCAAGGTACTCGCCCCCGCGATCCTGACCAACGAATCCGCCCGCCTCCGTTTCCGTCGCGAGGCCATGGCGCTCTCCCGTCTCAGCCATCCGAACATCGCGACCATCCACGATTTCGACTGCGCGGACGGCATCGACTTCCTCGTCATGGAGCACGTCGACGGGGAGACGCTGGCGCACCGGCTCACGCGCGGGCCTCTGCCCGAGGCGGAGGTTCCGGCGATCGCGCTCCAGATCGCCGAGGCGCTCGAGGAGGCCCACGAGCAGGGGGTCATCCACCGCGATCTCAAGCCGGCCAACGTGGCGATCACACCCAAGGGGCGCGTGAAGGTGCTCGACTTCGGCCTTGCCCGGCTCCTCCAGGCGAGCGACGCCGCCGACACGCTGGCGCTCACCGACGCCGGATCCTGGTCGGGGACGCTTCCCTACATGGCTCCGGAGCAGATCGAAGGGAAGGACGTGGACGGCCGTGCGGATCTCTACGCGCTCGGCGCGATCCTCTACGAGGCGATCGCGGGGCGCAGACCGTTCGCGGCCACGGGGGCCGGGCCGCTCGTGAACGCGATCCTGAACGAGCGCCCCCAGCCGCTCACGCGCGTGCGTCCGGTGTCCCAGCGGCTCGAGACGCTGGTCGCGCGCCTCCTCGAGAAGGATCCCGCGCGACGGCCGGCGTCGGCGCGCGAGGTCATCCAGGAGCTGAAGGGGACGGGCACCGCCGCTCCGACCGCGGGCGCGGCGGCCGGCCCCGCGATCCGTGGCCTCGTCGTGCTCCCGCTCGAGAATCTCTCGGGTGATCCCGAGCAGGAGTTCTTCGCGGACGGGATGACCGAGGAGCTGATCTCGGATCTCGCGCAGATCCAGGCGCTGCGCGTCATCTCGCGCACGTCGGCCATGCGGTACAAGAAGACGCAGAAGTCGCTCCAGGAGATCGGACACGAGCTGAACGTCGATGCCGTCGTGGAGGGGTCGGTCCGCCGGCACGCGGACCGCGTGCGGATCACCGCTCAGCTCATCGAGGTCGCCACGGACCGGCACCTCTGGGCGAAGAGCTACGAGCGGGATCTCAAGGACGTGCTCGTGCTCCAGGGCGAGGTCGCACGCGCGATCGCGCAGGAGATCCGGGTGAAGGTGACTCCCGAGGAGGAGGCCAGGCTCGCGCGCACGCACGTGGTCGACCCCAAGGCATACGAGAGCTACCTCCGCG
>JAEHDN010000362.1 GCA_016880395.1 Candidatus Eiseniibacteriota bacterium | reverse complement strand
TGATGGCCGGCCTCGCCGAGGAGGCCCTGCGGCTCGGCGCCCGGTCGATGACCGGCGGTGTCCTGGACGCGAACGCGAAGGCGCTCGCCTTCTATCGCTCGCTCGGCGCGTCCGACGACGGGGTGCGGTTCATCACGCTCCGGGAGGAGGCGCTCCGGGCGCTCGCCGGGCGGGGGTGAGCGCGGCGGTGCGGTCTTCGATGTCCTCCACGCGCGCGAGCGCGCGCACTCGCGCGACCAGCTCCGAGGGCGAGTGAACGATGAGATCGGCAGCCCCGAGCTCCTCGCGCGTTCCGTACCCCCACGTGACTCCCACCGAGCGTACTCCGTTCTCCCGCGCGGCCGCCAGGTCCACGCCGCGATCGCCGACGAGCGCGGCCGCGGACGGATCGATCGCGCCCGCCTCGAGCGCCCGCCGCACCAGGACGCCCTTGGGCAGGTCGAGCTCGTCGAGCCCCGGTCCGTGGATGGAGGTCAGGTACGGCGCGAGTCCGAAGTGCTCCACGATCCGTGCCGCGTAGACGGTCGGCTTGGATGTGACGAGGTGGAGCGCGATGCCGGCGTCCCGGAGCGCGGCGAGCGCGGGCGGGATCTCCGGATAGACGCGGTTCTCGAGGATGCCGATCGAAACGTAGCGCTCGCGGTAGGCGGCCACCGCGGTGCGGAGCGTGGGCTCGTCCGGGGAATCGAGGAGTGCGTGAAAGGCGCTCGCGAGGGGCGGACCGATGTGCGCCGCAAGGTCGGCCGGCGGCGGGACGGGACGGTTCAGCGCCTGGAGCGCGTGTGCGAGCGACCGCGTGATGCCGTCGAAGGGGTCGACGAGCGTGCCATCGAGGTCGAGGAAGAGGTGCCGGATCGAAGGGGTCATCGGTTCCGGGTGAGGACGTGCTCCCGGACGCGCGCGGCCAAGTCCACCGGGAACGTCGCCTCCTGGCAAGCCTCGATCTCCGCGAGCGACCACCACCGTGCCTCGAGGATTCGCTCGCGCCGATGCGTCTCTTCCACCTCGGGGTCGATGACGCTTGGATGCCCCCGCACCAGGAAGAAAGCCTCCGTCTGCGTCACCTCGCGATCCGCGAACTGGAAATCGGAGCTGCCGGTCCAGAGAAAGGTCAGCTCCACATCCGCCGATCCCAGCTCCTCCGCAGCTTCCCGCCGCGCGGCCTGCTCGAGCGACTCCCCTTCTTCGAGCCCGCCGCCGGGCGTGGCCCAGAACGTCCGCCCATGGCCGTCGGCGTGGAGGAAGAGAAGGATCCGACCGGCAGGGTCGAGCAGGACGAGCCCTGCCCTGGTCCGGACCTCGCGACGGGTCGGCTCCGGTCCTGGGATCACCGCTCCCTCTTGATCTCGGCGGAATAGATGCGCCACTGGCGCTGATCGGACGTGGCCCCGTCCACCACGCTTCGCCGGAGCGTGTACGTGCCGGAAAACATCTCCGTCGCGCCCGTGTCCGTGGTGGGCCTGCCGCCGCTCAACGGACCACGCCGAAGCAGAGCAGGGTGAGCACGATGAACCAGAGCGCCGAAGCAACCGCCATGGTCACGATGCCGCCAATCAGGACTCCACGACCTCGCTCGGAACGCCCTTCAGCGTACTGCCGGATCATGGCGGGCAACAGGTAGACCCATTGCCAGAGACAGAACGAGAGAAGGGCAGCGAGGATCTTGTCCCGGTCGAAGATCAAGACGGCCAGGAACACCGGGATCGCGATCAGGTGGAGCTTCATCGCCAGGATGAAACCGGACCACCGTTCCCTTCCGGGTCCCCCGGTTTCGAGCTCCCCGTCCGCAGGCGATTCCGTGCGCGGCAGGTCTTCGTGCGTGGTCATGCGCTTGCCCCCGCGAGCGCGAGCGTCCTGAGCGGCGCGAGGCGTGCGCGCTCCAGATCGTCTCGGTAGAACAGGTTGTAGTTGTCGAACGGAATGAGCCGTCCGTCCGGATGAACGATGTGCACGCAGCTCTTCTTCACGCTGCGGACGTCGAACGAATGCGCGTCGAGGAACTGCATGATGATCACGCGGAACACGTCGCGATAGGAGATCGAATCCGGGGCCGCGACCCTGGGGAGACAGCAGAGGAGGTCCCGTAGGCTTCGAGCCGAGGACTCCGGCGAATGATTCGTGGCAAAGAGCCGGAAGACCTCGCGCTGAAGGGCGCTGTCCTGCTCGTAGATGATCGTGTTCCGTCCTCCCTCGATCAGGACCCTGGGATCGATGAGACCCGTCAAGGGGACGAGACCCTCGCCCGTCTTCAGCGCGTAGGCCATCGCCAGGCAGTCCGGATGGCACGGGACGGGGATCAGATCCTCGGGCCGGAAGAGATCCGTCTGATCGAGGATCGCGCGCCTCACTTCGGTCAAGGTGAGGCGGTTCGCCTCGGGATCGAAGCCCTGGAGCCGTCCCGCCGCCTGGACCGGCTGAAAGGTCACGCCGCGCACGCAGCGCTGCGCGGCCGCGAACTCCAAGATTGCGCCGAGCTCCCCGTCATTGACGCCCCGCTTCACGGTCACGACCAGCGTGGTGGACAGATCGAGCTCGTTCAGGATGCGGAGCGCCCCCTCGCGGATGGAGCGCAGATCGGCGCCGCGCAGGTCGAGGAGCGCCTCCCGCTCGAAGGAATCGAACTGGAGGTAGAGCTCGAACCCAGGCATGTACGCGGCCAGACGCTCCGCGAATCCTGGCTCGCGCGCGATGCGAATCCCGTTCGTGTTGACCATCAGATGGCGGATCGGCCGGCGGCGCGCGGCGTCGAGGATGGCGAAGAAGTCCGGATGGACCGTGGGCTCCCCTCCCGAGATCTGGACCACGTCCGGCTCGCGCTCGTTTGCGACCACAGAGTCGAGCATTCGCTCGATATGGTCGAGAGAGCGATGGCCGGGTCGATGCGTGCCGCTCGAGGCGTAGCAGATGGGACACGTCAGATTGCAGTGGTCGGTGACCTCGACCAGGGCCAGGCAGGAATGCTGTTCGTGGTCCGGGCAGAGACCGCAATCGTAGGGACAGCCGTACCGGATGGGCGTGTTGTAGCGGTTCGGCTGCTCCGGAGGCTTGAGGAAGATCTCGC
>JAEHDN010000361.1 GCA_016880395.1 Candidatus Eiseniibacteriota bacterium | reverse complement strand
CGGCGGCGGCCGAATCGAGCCGAGAGCCAGCCGGTCGCCGGAATGATGATGGCGTTCGCGGCGAGGAACGAGGTGATGACCCACGACATCTCCTCGAGGCCGGCCGACATCGAGCCCTGCATGTGGGGCAGGGCAACGTTGGTCACGCTCGAGTCCAGGACCTGCATGACCGTGACCATCATCACGGAGAAGGTGATGGCCCACCGACGGGCCGGAGAGATCTGCCCTTCGGTGACCGGCTCGACGGAGCTCACGCCCACACATTACGTCATAACGGCACACGTACGGGCGGCCGATTGACCCCCCCTGTCCGGGCTGTTGGCCCGGCTCTTGCTCCCTGTCGATGCGTACGCCGGGCTCACCGTATCAGCTCAATCGAGGCCGGCAGAGGAGGGTCCCGCATGCCTCCCGCTCGGCTTATTGGGGTATTGGTTCTTGGCGTGGCGCTGCTGGCGGTCCGACCGATTCCCGCCACGGCGCAGTCCGAGCTCCAGATGTGGCTCAACCCCGAGATGGGCAAGCAGATTCCGCGGGCTGACTACCGGTACACGTTCTACCCCAAGCAAGACGTCGAGGATCAGAACACGACTTTCACCATGACCGAGCAGCGGATCACTCTCTTCGCGCCGCTCTACCAGGACACCAAGGACGAGTTGGCCGTCGCCGGCAAGGTCCTCTATCAGAACATCGACACCCAGGCGCGATTCCCAGAAGCGGGCGGCAGCTTCCCGCCTGAGCTCTGGGACATAAGCGCGGGCATCAGCTATCGACACAAGTTCGACAACTCGTGGACCGGTGGGGTGGCGTTGACCATCGGCTCCGAAAGCGACGAGCCCTTCAACAGCCTGGAGGAGATGTACCTCCGATTTGTTGCGCTCCTTCGCGTCCCTCAGGGTGAGCGCAATTCGTGGATCTTCACGCTGATCTACGCGACTGACGAGCAGATCTTCGGCCAGACTCTTCCGATACCGGGCATCGCGTACGCGTGGGTGCCGTCCGACAAGTTCACGGCCGTCATCGGCTTTCCGTTCTCGATGATCCGGTACAAGCCCTTCGAGAATCTGACGCTCGACGCCGAGTACTATCCGTTCTGGACGGTTCGGTCGCGCGCGACGTGGGAGATCTTCCAGCCGCTACGGGCGTACGCGGGATTCCAGTGGGACAGCGACCATTTCTACCGCGCCGACCGCGACGACAGGGACGACAAGATCTTCTACCGCGAGATGCGGCTCTATGCCGGCATCCGGTTCGATCTGCGGCACGTCGGCTTCGAGGTGACCGGCGGTTACGCGTTCAATCGCTTCTACTTCGAGGGCGAGGGCTACTCAGACCGTCACGACAACCGGATCGACATCGGCAACTCGCCGTTCATCGTCGGCAAGATCAACCTGCGCTTCTGAAGCCGCGCCGCGACGGCGCGCGACAGTGTCGACGAGATAGATCGTCGACAGCAGATAGACGAGGCCCAGTGTGAACCCGCCGGCCAGGTCCGACACCCAGTGCGCCTCCAGATAGAGACGGCTGAACGCGACCACCAGAACCAACGCCGTGCAGCCGACGTATCCGAGCCGCCGGCGGGATCGTGTCGCGGTCGACGTGGCGAGGAGATAGATCACCAGGCCGAAGAACACCACCAGGCTCAGCACGTGACCGCTCGGGAAACCCCATGCGGCGAGATTCGGACGCGGGCGGTCGATCGCCCACTTCGCAACGAGCTGGAGGGCGCCGGTGCCGGCCATCACGAGCGGCAGGGCCACGGCCCAGCGACGGCTCCCCCGCCAGAGGATCGCGACACCGAGCGCGATCAGCGGAATGAGCCCGTAGCTCTCGCCCAGGCCGGAGATCCCGTGCATCGCGGGGTCCAGGAACGGCAACCGGGTCAGCTCAACGAGGGTTCGTGTGCGGTGATCGAGATCGGAAAACTGGTGACCCGTAGCGATCAGGGCCAGCCCCAGGAAGAACGCGAGCGACAGGACCGCCGCTGCCAGAAAGCTCCGTGAAAGACCCGATCCTGGAGCTCCGTGCTTCACCTCGGCAGTATGTCATGACCGTCAACGATGACGCCATCGCCGTCAGTCCTGACACACCGGCCGATGGCACCGGTGTTGCTCCCTTGTGAACTTCGTGCGCGCCTTTCGCTCGCTCGCGACAATCGCCGGCCTCACGATCATGGTCGTTCTCATCGTCCGGGTCGG
>JAEHDN010000058.1 GCA_016880395.1 Candidatus Eiseniibacteriota bacterium | reverse complement strand
GGCAGCGCGAGCCTCGCGCGAGACGGCGAGCACGCGCGGCCGTGGCGAGTCCGCGGGCGCGAGCGCGAAGGGGCGTCCCACGAGCTTGGGACAGCGGAGGCGCTCGGCCTGGATGGCAAAAGAATCGATGGCGAGATGGAGGATCGTGGGTTCCATCGCATGCTCACGGTGCGTACCGTCGGAGGAGGCCCACCAGCACGCCGCGGATCTCGACCTGGTCCGCACGAGCCCGGATCGGCCGGAGCGCCGCGTTCGCGGGACGAAGCTCCACGTGCCCGCGCGCCGGATGGAAGCGCTTGAGGGTCGCCTCGCCATCGACGACCGCGACCACGGTCTCGCCCGGATCGGCCCGCTGCGCCCGACGCACGATCACGACGTCGCGGTCGTGGATCCCGTCCCCGATCATCGAGTCGCCCCGCACGCGGAGCGCATACCGCTCTCCCGCGCCCAGCATGGACGCGGGGACCTCGATCTCCTCACCGGTCTCGACGGGCTCGATGGGCCGTCCCGCCGCGATCGTGCCGAGAAGTGGAAGCGTGGGAGCGGCGGCCGCGGGACGCGATGCGCGCGCCGTGGCGGTGGGCTCGAGCCAGCGCTTGGCGTTGGGTGGCGCCGGGGCGAGATGGCCGCGCCTGCGAAGCTGGGCTACCAGCTTCGCCACGGCGTTCAGCGACGCGAGCCCGAGATGTCTCCGGATCTCGTCGTACGACGGGGCGTAGCCCTTCCGGGTCCTGAAGCTCTGAATGAAGTCATAAGCGGCTCGCTGCCGCGGGGTCAGCATGTCCGATCCTTTCCGGGTTGCCCGTGGCGGCCGCGTGGCGCCCTGTAGCGGCCGTCCGGGAACCCGCCCCGGGGCGGTACGCTAGGCGCGCCCCGCGGGTGAGACGAAGCATAGGTGAACGAAAGGTGAAAGTCAAGAGGCCGCGAAATGCCCATGTCTGTGCGGTGCACCCCAGGGGCTTCCCTTTCACCCGCCCCTCTCGTCACAATGGGGAAGGCTTGGGTGGGGATCCGCGCCAGAAGCTAAGGACACCACGGGCATGCGCGTCCACCGCCGAGCCGGCCTCGCATCGTCGCCTCAGCCGCTGCCCTCTGGGGCTGCGCCTCCAGCACTCCGCCGCCGCCAACCACGTTCCTCCCGCAGGGCAGCGCGGGCGTTCAGACCCTCTACCGGAATGGCTCCGCCTACGCAGCGCTCGCGAATCCGCGGGGCGCCGTCCTCGTCACGCTGAGGCCGGTGGTCCTCTCGGATCGCCCATTCGTGCAGCTGTGGCTCAATGTGCAGAATCGCCAGGTCCGTCCGTTCCGCATCGATCCCGACGACATCTACCTCGAGCGGCGTTTGCGCGGCTCGGGCGACACCAAGCGGATCGAGCCCGAATCGCAGGACGACGTGCTCGCACTCCTCGAGTCGCAGGCCCGGGCGCAGGCGGGCTCACTGCTTCGAAGGACCGCCGTGCCACCCGGCGAATCCCTGCAGGGCGTGGTCTACTTCCGGTTCCCCGCCCCCACGACGGGAAGGCGACGCGCGCGCGCCGACGAAGCGTACGCCTACGACCTGACGGTTCACCTTCCCACGCCGGATGGACCGAAGCGGATCCTGCTCCGGCCCGTTCCAGCGAGGACGTAGTGCGGCGAAACCTCAGGTCACCCTGCCGCGCTGAACCGATCTTTCGCCGAGAAATCTCAGGGCCGCGCGCATGCGCTCTTCCAGCGTGACCCCAGGGAGAGCCTCGGAGTACTCCGCCGCCCGCCGCGCTTCATCTGGACGGCATCCTAGATTCCGCAGTCCCGCCAGGATGTCCTGCGTTTGCTCCTTGGCGCGGCCCCGCCGTTCCGCCTCGATCCGGGCTTCCTCTCGCTTTCGCCTCATGAACCCGGCCCCGAACACGCGCTCCGCCTCGTACTGGTTGTGCGCTCGGCAGCGGAGCCTCATTCCGTCGACGGTCGCCTCGCCGCCTCGCACCACGGGATCGATATGGTCGAATTCGAGGAATCGGCGCGCGGTGCAGCGCTTCCCGTTCGCGCTCAGGAATGTGCAACGCCCCTGGTCCCGCTCCCACACGGCTCGCCGGACGTGGGATGGGATGCAGCGCTTCTCGACGGGCCCGCCCTTCCGCCGCACGCGGGTCGTGGAGCCCAACTTCCGCTTCTCCAGCTGGAGGATCAGCGCATCCAGAGCCCGGTCGAGGACCTGAGCGACATCACCCGACGGCACCGCATGGCTCAGCAAGGCCTGAGCGTATCGGAGCTTGTCGTGGGTGCTCTTCTCCATCCCGAGCTGAAGGACATAGCGCTCCTGGGACCGGGGGACCGATGACCCTTGCGTGTCTTCAACTCGTCCTGGGACGAGTTGACCCTCGGAAAGTCCGGCCCCGTTCAAGAACTCATCTCCAACTCGTCCCGGGACGAGTGAATCGCCCGACCCGTCCCCGTTCGAAGACTGGCCCTCAACTCGTCCTGGGACGAGTTGGGAGAGCGCCGGGACGGCACGCACGATCGCCGGCATCTCCGCGGATCCAAAGCGGCGAGCCAAGATCTCCTCGACCTCCGATTTCCGCCTGTGCGTCGACGCCTCGATCAGCTCGGCCGCGTTC
This sequence comes from Candidatus Eiseniibacteriota bacterium, assembly GCA_016880395.1. GTDB lineage: Bacteria > Eisenbacteria > RBG-16-71-46 > SZUA-252 > SZUA-252 > WS-9. The sequence goes on along the minus strand of JAEHDN010000058.1, from coordinate 294 downwards.
TCCGCGGTGAGATGGGGCGCGAGGAGGGATACCGCGGCCAGATGAAGCCGCCCTTCGGCCACCGCGGTGAAGAGCGCCGGGAATTGCCGGGCCGCGCGCGCGGCCCGGATGCGCCTGAAGGCAGCGTCTTCCGAGAGCCGGAGCTCCTCGACGCAATAGGCGTGCATGGAGGCGCAGCCGGCCGCGACGAAGAGCCGGCGGGCGTCCACCTCGGCGATATGCGCGAGAAGTCTCGCCGTGGTGAAGCGGTCTCGAGCGACCAGTGCTGCCAGGTCACGCAGGAGAATGGCGTCG
>JAEHDN010000360.1 GCA_016880395.1 Candidatus Eiseniibacteriota bacterium | reverse complement strand
TCGCGTAGTCGCTCCAATGCGTCAGCACGAAGAGTCCCCGCCCGCCCACGATCGCAAGGATCAGGATGACGAGCGAGATCGTGTGCAGATGATCCTCGGCGACCCCCCGGCGCACGCCGCGCGCGACGAAGATCTGTATCGCCGCGAGGAAGCCGATCGCAAGGAGAAGTCCGTACGTGTGGATCTGGAAGGACCCGATGTGGAATAGAGTCGGATGCACGAACTCTCCCGCGTCAGTATTCCCGCCACCGCATGGCGACGTTCTGGATCAGTCCGATTTGAAGGAAGCTCGTCAGCAACGAGGTCCCGCCGTAGCTCAGGAGCGGCAAGGGGAGGCCGGTCACGGGAGCGAGCCCGACGGTCATGCACACGTTGACGAGGACATGGTACAGGAACACGGAAGTCAATCCAATGGCCAGCAGGCTCCCGAACCGGTTCCGGGCCCGGCGCGCGATGCGGACCCCGCGCAGGATCAGCACCATGTAGAGCACCGTCACGAGGCCGGCGCCCACGAACCCGGTCTCCTCCCCCACCACCGAGAAGATGAAGTCGGTGTGCTGCTCCGGAAGGAACTCGAGCCCCTTCTGCGTTCCGTGCATGAATCCCTTCCCCGTCACGCCCCCCGATCCGATGGCGATCTTGGACTGTATGATCTGGTATCCGGCGCCGTAGGGGTCGGCGCTCGGATCGAGGAACGTGGCGATGCGCTGCCTCTGGTACGGCTCCAGATGGTTCCAGACGTGCGGCGTCGCGATCCCGACCGCGAGGTTGATGGCGACCACGAGCACCACGGTGCCGAGGCGAAGACGGGAGCGGTAGAGCACGAAGGCGAGGACGAGCGCGAAGAGGATCCAGGCCGGGAAGTAGAACGAGAGCGCTCCGTTCAGGAGCGGCGACAGGAGGAGGAAGAGGTAGAGCATCGGGAGCCCGGCCCAGTAGAGCATCGTGAGCACGACCATGATGAAGCAGAGCGACGTGCCGAGATCGGGCTGCTTCAGCACGAGGAGGAACGGAACCCCCGCCGCGACGAGCGTCTTGAGGAGGGTCGGCAGGTGCGTCAGATCGATACGCTTGGCCGCTAGCATGCTCGCGAGCACCATGACCACAGCGATCTTCGCGAGCTCGGACGGCTGGAACTTGAGCGGTCCCCAGCCGAGCCAGCGCTGCGCCCCGAGTCCGACGTGTCCGATGACGAGCGTGAGCGCGAGCAGGAGGAGCCCGATCGCGTAGAGGAGCCACGCCGTCTTGCCCTCGTACACACGGTACGGAACCGCCGCGGTGGCCGCCGCGCCGAGGAGCGCGAGGCCCAGCCAGAGGAACTGCTTCAGGTAGAGGCCGTGCTCCACCTGCGCCGTCTGCATCGCGGTCGCGCTGAAGACGAACGCGATTCCGATGAGCGCGAGCAGGACCGTCGTGAAGAAGAGTGGACGGTCGATGTCCGCGGTGAGGCGCGGCGCGATCATGTCCCGCCCCTCGACGCCACCGTGGCCGCGGCCGCGCTCTCCGCGGGCGCTGGGTGGAAATAGGCCTGGAGCACCTTCTGCGCGATCGGGGCCGCGGCCGTGCTGCCGTGCCCCGCGTTCTCGACCAGGACCGCGATGGCGATCTCGGGATTCGTGGCCGGCGCGAAGCAGATGAAGAGAGCGTGATCCTGTCCGTGCGGATTCTGCGCGGTGCCGGTCTTGCCCGCGACGAGGACCGATTCGACCCTCGCGGATCCGCCCGTGCCGCCCTGATCGTTCACCACCGCGATCATCGCCTCCCGCACCGAGGCCAGGTCCTTCGCGGCGAGGTCGATTCGCGTCCGGAGCGAGTCGGACCGGGGCATCGCGCTCCGGTCCTCGCGGCCGTCGCGCAGGACGCGCTGGATGATGTGGGGCCGCCAGAGCGTGCCGCCGCTCGCGATCACGGACGTGATCTGCGCCAGCTTGACCGGAGTGAGCCCGGACTCGCCCTGGCCGATCGCCAGATTGAGGACGAGCCCTTTGCTCCACCGTCCCGCCCCGTAGTGCTTGTCGTACCAGGCGGGGGTCGGGAAGAGGCCCCGACGCTCCTGCGGCAGGTCGATGCCCGTCCGGTCCGACACGCCGAGCTTCTTCATGAAGGTCGACAGGCGGTCCATGCCGATGCGAAGGCCGAGCTGGTAGAAGTACACATCGCACGAGCGGGCGACGGCCGTCCGGAGCGAGGTCCACCCGTGACCCTCGTGGTCCCAGCATCCGAACCGGCGTCGGCCGAACTGGTAGTAGCCGAAGCAGGGATCGGAGAAGGTCGTCATCGGCGTGATCGCATGGAGCGAGAGCCCGGCCAGCGCGACGAACGGCTTGAACGTCGAGCCCGGCGGGTACGCTGCCTGGATGGCCCGGTTGAACAGAGGGTAGTTCCCTCCCTGGCTCAGCTCCTGCCAGCGAGCCTGCGTGATCCCGTTCGAGAACTCGTTCGGATCGTAATTCGGCTTGCTCACGAGCGCGAGGACCTCGCCCGTGCGCGGGTCCATCGCCACGACGGCCCCGCGCGCATTGGGCTGGAACGCCTCCTCGGCGACGCGCTGCAGATCGAGGTCGACCGAGAGCGTGATGCCCTCGCCGCGCTTCGGGAGGATCGGCCGCTTGTCGCCGAGGAGCTCCGCCTTGCGCCCCAGGGCGTTCACCTCCACGAAGCGCTTCCCGTCGACGCCCCGGAGGAGCTTCTCGTACTGCCGCTCGATTCCCATCCGACCGATGAGATCGCCGCGCATGTAGACCGCGGCGAACTTCGGGTCCTCCAGCTCCTTGTCCGAGACCTCGCCGACGTAGCCGAGCAGGTGGGACGCGAAGGGACCGTAGGGATAGCGGCGGAGCGGCTCGGCCTCGACTTCCACGCCGGGCAGCTCCGCCCGGTGCTCGGCCACGTACGCGACCGACGCCAGATCCACGTTCCGCTTGAGCCGGATCGCGATGAACGACTGCGACCGCTCCCGCTTCACCTTCGCGAACGCTGCCTCCGGGTCGAGCCCAACGATCCGGCTCACGCGCGCGATGGTGGAGTCGAGGCGCGCCGGGTCGTGGACGTACGCCTTGTCGTAAGGATCGATCGTGACCGTGAAGGACGGCACATTGTCCGCGAGGAGCCGGCCTTTGCGGTCCCGGATCTCGCCGCGCGGTGCCGTGAGGACCTCCACGCGGATCCGGTTCTCCTCGGACAGGTCGCGGTACCGGTCCCCCTGGAGAACCTGGAGGGAGAAGAGCTGCAGGATCAGGAGTCCGAAGATCGACGCGACCGCGATCGTGAAGATCTGCTCGCGCCGTCGGGCCTGGTGCCGCGGCTCGCTCTCGTACCGCACGCTAGACCTCGTCCGCCAGGAGAAGCCGCTTCGAGACGGTCTCCGCGATGCCGAGCAGGATCACGACGACGATGGCCGTGTAGAGCGCGGACGGGATGGCCGTGAAGAGCATCTGCCGGAGGAAGGTCGCGGGATCGCCGTAGGTGGCAACCGCGAAGTAGATCACGTCGTGCACCAGCATCGCGAAGAAGAAGAAGGCGAAGCGGACCACGGCATTCGACCGGTGCACCCGGAATCCGGCCTTCGCGACGAGGAAGCCGACGATGCACTTCGCGAATGCGTTGAGGCCAAGCGGGACCGAGGCGTCCAGGTCCTGCAGCAACCCGACCGAGAAGCCCGCGATCGTCCCGACCACGGGGCCGCGCATCCAGGCGAGGTAGACGACGAACGCGACGAGGAGGTCCGGGCGCGCCCCGGCGATGTCGATCCGGTAGAGGAGCGTCGACTGGAGGACGAGGGCCACGAGCAGCACGAGCCCGTCGCGGAGCCCCTTCACCGCGCGACCGCCGGCGGCGCCGTTGCGCCCGCCCGATCCGCGCCGGCCTGCCCGG
>JAEHDN010000359.1 GCA_016880395.1 Candidatus Eiseniibacteriota bacterium | reverse complement strand
CAGCGCGGGCGCTGGCTCGCCGTGAGCGGAGGCGTGCTCGCGCTCCTCGCGCTCACGGGTGTGCTCGGGGGCTCGCGCACGCCGATGGTGATCCAGCGCATCGCACGCCCGGCGAGTGCGCCGGTCGCGCCGGTCCGGATCCGTGTCGAGCCGGGCAATCGCGAGATCGAGGGAGGGGAAACCGTCTCCATCCGCGTCTTCGTGGCCGGTACGCTCCGCCATCCGAAGCTCATGACACGGTCCCGGGAGGGCTGGACCAACGTCTCCCTGGACCCCGCCGCGAGCGCCGACGGGGCGCGATCCGGCGAGCGCGTGTACGCGAGGACGATCCGGAACGTGAAGGAGGACATCGCCTACAAGATCCGGGTCGCCGATCAGGAGACTCCGGTCTTCGCACTCAGCGTGCGCGATCTCCCGCGCGCGACCGGATACCGCATCCGCTACGAGTACCCGGCGTACACGGGGCTCAAGGCCGAGGAGGCGCAGGCCATCACCGCCGACCTCGCCGCCCCGCGCGGCACCCGCGCCACGATCGAGGTGGGCACGAACCGCGCGATCGCGGACGCGGCGCTCCTCTTCGATCACGGCAGCCCGGTCGAGGGCTCGGGCGGAGACCACGGTGCGCGCATCGCGGTGCCGATCCGCCAGGACGATCGCTTCTCGATCCGGCTCACGGACCGCCGGGGACGGCGCGCGGTGCTCGGACCCTTCGAGCTGCGCGCGATCCCCGATCGCCCTCCCACGATCACCGTCCTCGCGCCGGGCCCTGTCGACGACATCGCGCACGACATGAGCGCCACGATCCTCGCCGGCGCGACGGACGATCACGGCGTTCGTCAGATCCTGCTCCGCTACCGCGTGCGTGAGGAGACGGTGAAGGTCGAGCGGCTCCACGACGAGAAGGCGGGGGCGCGCGAGCTGGCGATCCGGTACGGATGGCTGCTCGGGAGCTTCAGTCTCCTGCCCGGCGACGAGATCGAGTACCAGGTCGGGGCGGTCGACGGCAACGCGGTCGACGGGCCCCAGACCACGTGGTCCGACACGCGCCGCCTCCGGTTCCCGTCCGCCACCGAGATCCTGAGCTCCATGGAGCGCGAACGGAACGAGTCCATCGACACGCTCGAGGACGTGCTCAAGAACGTGCGCGACCTCCAGCAGAAGTCCGAGGATCTCTCGCGCGACGTCGGGCGCACGCGCGAGCTGAGCTGGGAGCAGCGCCAGGAGCTGCAGAAGAACCTCGACGGCCAGCAGCAGGCGAAGGATCAGCTCGACAAGGTGGCGGAGCGGCTCTCGGAGGACGCCGAGAAGCTCAGCCAGTCGCCGGGATTGAAGAACGAGCTCGTGCAGAAGATCGAGGAGCTGCACCAGCTCCTGACCCAGATCAAGGATCAGTCCCTCCTCAAGTCGATGCAGCGGCTCCAGGAGGCGATGAAGAAGATGACGCCCCAGGAAATGGAGCGTGCGCTCCAGAACTTCCAGCTCTCCCAGGATGAGGTCATCAAGAACCTCGAGCGCACGATCGAAATGCTGAAGCAGCTCCGGATGGAGGAGATGCTCGAGGCGGCCTCGGAGCGCGCCGCCGAGATGGAGCGGCGCCAGATCGCGT
>JAEHDN010000358.1 GCA_016880395.1 Candidatus Eiseniibacteriota bacterium | reverse complement strand
GCTCCTCGCGATGTACATCGTCGTGGCGGAGGAGCAGGGCATCGCGCCCGAGAAGCTGGGCGGCACGATCCAGGCCGACATGCTGAAGGAGTTCATCGCGCAGAAGGAGTGGATCTGCCCGCCACGTCCTTCGGTCAAGATCTGCGTCGACATGATCGAGTGGTGCGCGAAGCACATGCCGAAGTGGAACTCGATCTCGATCAGCGGCTACCACATCCGCGAGGCCGGGGCGACCGCCACGCAGGAGCTGGCGTTCACGCTCGCGGACGGGATCGGCTACGTCGAGGAGTGCGTCAAGCGGGGCATGGACGTGGACGATTTCGCGCCGCGGCTCTCCTTCTTCTGGGACGTGCACAACGACTTCTTCGAGGAGATCGCGAAGTTCCGCGCCGGCCGGCGCATCTGGGCGTCGCTCATGAAGGACCGCTTCCACGCGAAGAATCCGCGGAGCATGCAGCTCCGCACGCACGCGCAGACCGCGGGCGTGTCGCTCACCGCGCAGCAGCCGCTCAACAACGTGGCGCGCGTGGCGCTCCAGGCCCTCGCCGCCGTGCTCGGCGGGACCCAGTCGCTCCACACGAACTCCATGGACGAGACGCTCGCGCTCCCGACCGAGGAGGCCGCGACCGTCGCGCTCCGCACGCAGCAGATCATCGCCTACGAGTCGGGCGTGGTGGAGACGCCGGATCCGCTCGGCGGCTCCTACTTCGTCGAGGCGCTCACGGACAAGGTCGAGGAAGAGGCGCTCCGGTACATCAAGCGCATCGACGAGATGGGCGGGATCATCCAGGCGGTCGAGCGGGGCTACCCGCAGAAGGAGATCGCGGACTCCGCCTACCGCTTCCAGCAGCAGGTCGAGCGCGGCGAGCGGATCATCGTCGGCGTGAACCGGTTCCAGGGCGACGAGGAGATCACGATCCCGGTGCTCCAGATCGATCCGGAGATCGAGCGCCGGCAGATCGAGCGCGTGCGCCTCGTGAGGGCACGGCGGGACCCCGCCGCTCACGAGCGCGCGATGGGTGCCCTCCGGGACGCGTGCATGAGCGACAAGAACCTCGTCCCCTTCGTCCTGGACGCGGTCCGGGCGCAGGCGACCCTGGGCGAGATCAGCGACCTGTTCCGCGAGGCCTACGGCGTGTACCGCGAGCCAGCGGTCTTCTAGGGGAGGCTCGAACGTGCGCAAGATCCGGGTGCTGGTGGGGAAGGCTGGGCTCGACGGGCACGATCGCGGCGCCAAGGTGGTGGCGAGCGCGATGCGCGACGCCGGGTTCGAGGTGATCTACACCGGGCTCCACCAGACGCCGGAGATGATCGTCCAGGCGGCGGTGCAGGAGGACGTGGACGCCGTGGCGCTCTCGATCCTCTCGGGCGCCCACATGACGCTCTTCCCACGCGTGCTCGAGCTGATGAAGGAGCGCGGGATCGGCGACGTGCTCTTGACCGGCGGCGGGATCATCTCGAAGGAGGACATGGCGGCGCTCAAGGCGCAGGGCGTGGGCGATCTCTTCGGCCCGGGCACGCCGACGTCGGCCATCGTGGAGTCGATCAAGGGCTGGGTGATGCAGCACCGCGGCTCCAAGGTGGGTGCATGAACAAGGTCGTTCGGGACGCGCGGGAGGCCATCGAGCAGGCTGGGATCAAGGACGGCGCGACCATCGTGCTCGGCGGCTTCGGGCTCTGCGGCATCCCCGAGAACCTGATCGTCGCGCTCCGCGACTCGGGCGTGAAGGATCTCACCTGCGTGTCGAACAACGCGGGTGTGGACGACTGGGGCCTCGGGCTCCTCCTCCAGACCCGCCAAATTCGAAAGATGGTCTCCTCCTACGTGGGCGAGAACGCGACCTTCGAGCGGCAGTTCCTCGGGGGCGAGCTGGAGGTGGAGCTGGTGCCGCAGGGCACGCTCGCGGAGCGGATTCGCGCGGGCGGCGCGGGCATTGGGGGCTTCTACACCCCCGCGGGCGTGGGCACCATGGTGGCCGAGGGGAAGGAGACCCGGGTCCTCCAGGGGCGCGAGTACGTCCTCGAGATGCCGATTCGCGCCGATTTCGCGTTCGTGCGGGCGTGGAAGGGGGACAAGGCCGGGAACCTGATCTACCGGATGTCGGCGCGAAACTTCAATCCGATGGCCGCGACGGCGGGCAACATCACGCTGGCCGAGGTCGAGCACCTGGTGGACCCGGGTGCGATCGATCCAGACCAGGTGGTGACGCCGGGCATCTTCGTGAACCGGATCTTCCAGGGGACCTATGGACCCAAGCGAATCGAAAAGAGAACGAATCGTTAAGCGCGCCGCGCGCGAGCTGAGGGACGGCTACTACGTGAACCTGGGCATCGGCATGCCGACCCTGGTGGCGAACTACATCCCGAAGGGGATGGACGTGGTGCTGCAGTCCGAGAACGGCGTTCTCGGCGTGGGCCCGTATCCCGAGAAGGGTGCGGAGGACGCCGACCTGATCAACGCCGGCAAGGAGACCATCACGGTCCTGCCGGGCGCCGCCTTCTTCTCGAGCGCGGAGTCGTTCGCGATGGTGCGCGGCGGCCACGTGGACCTGACGATCCTCGGGGCCATGGAGGTCGATCAGCACGGCAACCTGGCGAACTGGATGGTTCCGGGCAAGATGGTGAAGGGCATGGGAGGCGCCATGGACCTGGTCCACGGCGCGAAGCGCGTG
>JAEHDN010000357.1 GCA_016880395.1 Candidatus Eiseniibacteriota bacterium | reverse complement strand
GAAGACGGCCCTGCTCCAGGTGGCCGATTCCTGGAAGCGGCAGGAGTCCTGGGGACGCGCGCGAGACATCTATCTCGACTACGCGAAGAGGTACCCGGGCGACGAGGACACTCCCTGGGCGCAAGAGCAGGCCGATACCCTCGGCGCCCGCATGGCCGTCCGGCACAATGGCCAGAGGCGCGGCGCCTGAAGATTCTCGCGCACCCGCCGATCACCGCATCCGGCCCTGACGATCCAGCCCACGTAGCATGAAGCTCGGCATCCTGGGTCCGCCCCAGAGCGGGAAGACCGCGCTCTTCACCGCGCTCACGCGCGGCGCCGCCGAGTCGGGCTCCGCGCGCGGCGAGCGCGTGCACCTGGGCTCGGTCTCGGTGCCGGACGCGCGCCTCGAGCGGCTCCGCGACCTGTATCAGCCGAAGAAGTACACCCCCGCCAAGGTGGACTACGTCGACGCTCCCGCGGTCGAGAAGCCGCGCGGCGAGCGGGGCGGGCTCGCGGCGCTCTCCGCCCTCAGAGACGTCGACGCGTTCGTCCTCGTGGTCCGCGCGTTCGAGGACCCGGCCGTGCCCCACTTCCTCGAATCCGTCGACGCCCCTCGGGACGCCTCGTGGCTCGCGGGCGAGCTCCTCCTCGAGGACCTCGCCGTGGTCGAGCGGCGCCTCGAACGGATCGAGAAGGCGGTGAAGGTGGGGAAGAAGCCCGAGGATCCCAACGAGTACGAGGCCCTGAAGAAGGTGACGGCATGTCTCGAATCGGAGAAGCCGGCACTCCAGGCCGGTCTCACGGCCGCCCAGGAGCGCTCGATCCGTGGCTTCCAGCTCCTCTCCGGCCGTCCGTGGATCTGGGTCGTGAACGTGGACGACGCCGCGCTCAAGACGGCGGAAGAAGCCACGGTCGCGCCCGTGCGGAAGCGCTTCCCCGAGCCCGCTCCTTCCGCGATCGCGCTCTCCGCCAAGACCGAGGCCGAGCTGGCCGCCCTGTCCGAGGAGGACGCGCGGGAGTTCATGGGGGTGCTCGGGATCACCGAGCCTGGTCTGACGCGCATGATCCGGGTCTCCTACGACGCCCTCGGACTCCTCTCCTTCTTCACGGTGGGTCCGGACGAGGTTCGGGCCTGGACCGTCCGCAGGGGGGCATCCGCGCCCGAGGCGGCCGGGGCCATCCACAGCGACCTGGAGCGGGGTTTCATCCGGGCCGAGGTCATCGCCTACGACGATCTGATCCGGGAGGGAACCATGGCCAAGGCGCGGGAGCGGGGGCTCTTGCGGACCGAGGGGCGAGACTATAAAGTCCAGGACGGGGATATCGTGAACATCCGCTTCAGCGTCTAGGGAAACCCTCGCTTCCGGCCGGACGTAGTTGGTGTGGAAGCAGTTCGGCCCGGACCGAGGAAGGAGAAGCGGCATGGTGGCTCACGGCAGGATTCAGATCGTCCCCGCGCTGGCTCTGGCCGGCGTGCTCGTCATGGCGGCGCTCGGCGCCGGAGTGTCTCCCGCGGAGGGGGCCGAGGCTCGCGCGGTCACCGAGCGGGTCTTTCCGCTCGAGCCAGGCGGCGAGCTCAGCATCGAGAGCCAGAACGGCCGGATCACGGTGGAGGCCTGGAACCGGCCGGAGATCAGAATCCAGATCACGCGGATCGTGCGCGCCAACGACGACAAGCGCGCGCAGGACCTCCTGAGGGGCCTGCAGGCGGACGTGAACCTGGGCCCGAACCGGATCGCGATCAAGAGCCGTTACCCGAAGCGGAACGAGACCGTCGGCCTCTGGGACGTTCTCGGCCAACGGGTGAAGTCGATGAACATTAACTACTACGTGCAGGTGCCGGCCCAGACGGACCTCACGCTCGAGACGTCGAATGGCGACCTCCAGATCAAGGGGACGTCCGGCGGCATCGATGGCCAGACCGTGAACGGGGGCGTCGAGGTCCGGTCGGTCTCGGGGCCGGTCGAGGTGAGCACCACCAACGGCAACATCCGGCTCGCGAGCGTGAGCGGCACGGCGCGCGCCGAGACCACGAACGGCCAGGTAGCGGCGGAGCTGACGCGCGTGGGCGGAGCCGGGCTCATCCAGCTGACGACGACGAACGGCGACGTGAGGTTGATCCTGCCCAGCGCCGTGCGGGCCACGCTCGACGCGACGACGACGAACGGCCGCGTCCGGGTGGGATATCCCATCGAGCGCGAGAGCGGATCGACGGTGCGCACGCTGCGCGGCCGAATCGGCGGCGGCGGGGTGACGTTCGTGCTCCGCACCACGAACGGAAACATCGTGGTCGACAAGGCCGACCACGCCAAACGGGGCTGACGAGGAGGGACGTTTGAGCGGCTCGATTCCGCACGGGAACATCACGGCCACCGGCCCCATGACCCGGGGCGATCTCTTGATGATGCTCTACTGGTTCTCGGACACGAGCGCGGTTCCGGAGGTGCGCGGCATCCGCGGGCTCTCGCGTCTCACGCGGATGGCGCTCATCCTGGGTCACGAGACGGGTCTCGACGCGGAGATCCGGCCCTACTTCACCTTCCACGTCACGCCCCAGGGAGGGATCGCGAGCGTGGGTGTGTGGCAGGAGCTCCTGAATCTCCGGGCCTATCAGGTCACCGTGCCGATTCCCTCGCTCGAGCCGATGCCCAGGGAAGAGATCTCCGAGCGACGCTACCTGCTCGAGGAGCACATCCCGGTTCACGAGCGGGCGGAGTTTCCGCTCCCCGACGGGTTCGAGCGCGACGTCCTCACCAACAAGGGAACCTTCTTCGCGGCGAAGCGCGAGGATCAGGCGGTGGGCAAGCGGATCGAGGTCTTCAAGCGCGCGGCGAGTCTCGAGCGGCTCCCGCTGACGGAGTTGACCGCGATGGCGCTCCCACTCGTGCGCGTCCCGGTGGGCAGGTAGCCCGGGGCGGGCGCCATGCGCGCCTCCCGGACGGTCGGCCCCGTCATGATTCGAGGCATCCTTCAGGTCATCACCATGCTCTTCCTCTTCCGCCTCCTCTTCTGGTTCCTCCGCCTCGTGTCCTCCGGCATGCGCTCGGAGTCCGATCCCGGTCCGGAGCGGATGTCCCGGCCTTCCGACGGGGATGCGCGCCGCCGGCGATCCCTGCGCGTGGACCGCGCGAACGCGACTGACGTGCCGTTCACCGAGATCCCGGCCGAGCCCCCGTCCGCAGACGCCGACGCGGCGCCCGCGGAGCGTGCCGAGGCGCGGTGAGATGGGCGGGGATCCAGTCGAGCTGACCGTCGCGTTCCTTCCCGCCTGAGCGGCGGAGGACGGGCTCGCCACGCATGAGCGATCCGCTCGAGCTGTTTCCGGAAGGTCCAGGCTCCCGCCGGGCGGCGCGCACGCCGCTCCCGGATCGCATGCGTCCGCACGCCGTGGAGGAGTTCGAGGGGAGCGCGACCCTTCTCGGCCCGGGCTCGCTCCTCGGCACCGCGCTTCGCGCCGGCACGCTCCCCTCGATCATCTTCTGGGGACCTCCAGGCTCCGGCAAGACCACGCTGGCCCGGCTCCTCGCGCAGGCGAGCGGCGCCGAGTTCAAGGCGTTCAGCGCGGTCACCTCCGGCGTGAAGGAGGTGCGCGAGGTGATCGAGCAGGCCCGCACGCGTCGCCGCGCCAGCGGCACCGCCACGATGCTCTTCGTGGACGAGATCCACCGCTTCAACAAAGCCCAGCAGGACGCCTTCCTCCCCCACGTCGAGGACGGGACGATCGTGCTCGTCGGCGCGACGACCGAGAACCCATCATTCGAGGTGAACAACGCGCTTCTCTCACGGATGAAGGTGATCGTGCTGCCGCAGCTCGACCAGGCCGCGCTCGAACGGATCGTGCGCCGCGCGCTGGCCGACGAGGAACAGGGGCTCGGGCGCTCGGGCGTGGGAGCCGGGGACGACATCGTCGCGCTCATCGCGTCGATCAGCGGCGGGGACGCGCGGGCCGCCCTCCAGACGCTCGAGATCGCGGCCGGGCTTGCGGCGGAGGAGAAGCGCGACGCGATCACCGGCGAGAACGTGCGGGAGGCGGCGCAGCGCCGCGCGCTCCCGTACGACCGGGTGGGGGAGGAGCACTACAACATCATCTCCGCGCTCCACAAGTGCATCCGCGGG
>JAEHDN010000356.1 GCA_016880395.1 Candidatus Eiseniibacteriota bacterium | reverse complement strand
GGCCGGGAAGCCGCGAATCACGTTGCCCGCCGCGTCCACACCCGAGACCGCGAGCCACCCGAAGTAGACGAGCACGATCGCGCTGATGAAGGTCCAGAGGATGATGAGGAACTTGCCCTGCTGGAAGAGGTAGGTCTTGCAGGTCTCGTAGATGAGCTCCGAGATCTCCCGCATCGACTCATGGACCGGCATCTTGCGGATCTGGGAATAGGTAGCCAGCCCGAACAGGAGTCCCAGCGCGCAGACCACGAGGCCGAACAGGAGCAGCGTGTGCCCGTTCAGCCCTCCCACGAACGTCACGGAGGCGAGGTCGGGCAGGACCAGGTTCGCCTCACCGCCGTGGTGGCCGCCTTCCTGAGCCCAGGCCGTGGCCAAGGGCGCGAACGGCGCGACCAGGGCGACCGCCGACAGGATGAACGCCGCGAGCATCGCTCGTCCTCTGGACCGAATTCCCAGCATCATGTCTCCTCGATTCGAGTGTGTGCCAGGGGGTTGGCCGCCTGTGGGGGCCACAGACGCTTCATCGCCCGTCCCATGTGGGTGCCATGCAAGAACCCTGGTTTATAGCAGGATGGGAGGGCTCGTGTCGAGTGGCCACTGGGGGCGCTGCGGGGCTGCCGCATACCGCGAAGCGCCGTCAGCCCCGGGGGATTACACGCTCAGCGCACCCTCGTTCAGGTGGCGGGTGTCGTTCCAGAGGCTGAGAACCGGCCTCGTCCGATCGTGCTCGTACCCGAGGCAGCTCAGGGAAGCCGGAAGGGTCAGGAAATACTGGCCGGCCGGAGGCTCGAGGCCGAGCCACCGCGCCGCGAGCACGCGCAGGAAATGGGCGCTCGAGACGAGAAGAACATCCCCCTCGACGGCACGGACCCGCCGCAGCACCCGGTCCGCGCGGGCACCGACGTCTGCGGGGGACTCCCCATCGGGACACCCGTCGTGGAAGAGATTCCAGGCGGGCCGCCCCGCTCGGATCTCGGAGGTGCGCAGCCCTTCGTACTGGCCGTAGTCCCATTCGCGGAGGTCGGGATCGCGCATCGCCCGGTCGCAGATCCCGGCGAGCTCGCACGTCCGCACCGCCCGCTTGGATGGGCTCGTGAAGACGGCAGCCAGGGTGAGGCTTCGGAGCCTCTCGCCGAGCCGGTGCGCGTCCTGCTCGCCGCGCTCGGTGAGGTCGAGATCGGTTCGGCCGGTGTGGCGGCCGGCCAGGCTCCACTCGGTCTCGCCATGACGCGCGACCCACACGGCCGGCAGGGTGCCGCTCACAGGCCGCCGAACTTACGGAGCCGCTCCAGCCGCTCGGGCTCGTCGCGCTTGAGCCACGGATCCTTCGAGAGCATCTCGTAGGCGACGGCGAAGTAGGGTCGCGCTTCCGCCGGCTTGTGGAGGGCGATCAGGCACTCCCCCATCTCCTCGAAAATGTAGCCGTCCGGCTGACCCGCCGCCTGCGCCTGGGCGAGGAGCCGACGCTGGGTCGCGAGCGCCTCCTCGCTGCGTCCGAGCGAGCGGAGTGTGCGGGCGACGCACCACTCCGCGATCCGGATCTTCGTGGAGTCCCCTTCCGCGCGTCTGGCCTCGAGCGCCTTCTGGAAGATCTCGAGCGCCTTCGTGTAGTCGCCCTTCTCGTGGTAGCTCCACCCCTGATTGTTGTAGAGGGAGCCGAGCCATCGTCTCGCCTTCGGATCAGGCGAGTGCTCCGCGTAGGCGATGGCGGTCTCGTTCCACTGGACCGAGAGATCGCCCGTCTCCGCGATCCCGAGCATGTGGGCGGCGTCGACGGCCAGCGCGTCCGCGCCCGGAAGACCGTCGGCTCCGGCCGCGCGCGCGAGGTCCCACGCGGCGGTGAAGAGCGGGACCGCCCGATCCCGCTGCTTCGAGCTGTTCCAGACGCGCCCGCGCTCGAGCAGCACGCGCACTCTCGCCACGCGACTCTCGGGGCCAAGCAGCGACTCGGCCTGGTCGAGGGTGGAGTTCGCGTCGTCGAACTTCATCTGGAGCCCCTGCGCGCGGGCGACCTGGGTGAGGAGCTGCGCGAGATAGTCCTTGTTGCCGCTCGCGCGGGCCCGCGGCAGGATCTCGCGGAAGACCACCTCTGTGGACTCGGGGTGGTCGTAGTCCCAGAGCGCGTCGAAGTCGGGGAGCGAGTCACCCGGCATGGCGGTGGCGGGTGCGGACCCGGTTGTGGCGGGCACCGGCTTGGTGGTGCCAGGCGCTGGCTTGGCGTTTGTAGACGGGGTCGCGGTGGCGCTCGAGCCGAGGATCGCCGCGACGATGCCCGCCGCTGCTGCGACCACCCGGATCCCGGCTCGGGATGGCACCTCGTCCCTTCACGCTCCGGCCGGGCTGGACACCGGCCGCGCGGCGGGCCCCGGAGCGATCCGCATCAGAGCGAGTCGATTCACGCTCCCTCCTTCTGTCCGCGATGCTCGGCGAGCATCGCCGTGAGGCGCGCCTTCACGGACGGCCACTCGTCCTCGATGATACTGAAATAGACCGTGTCGCGCGGCACGCCCCGGTCGCTCAGGGCGTGCTTGCGGAGTACGCCCTCCTCCTTCGCTCCGATCCGCAGCATCGCGTTCCGGGAGCGCTCGTTCAGGACGTTCGTCTTCAGCTCGACGCGTTGGCAGCCCCAGGTCTCGAACGCGTGCCGCAGCATGAGGAGCTTGGCCTCGGTGTTCACGCGTGTGCGCTGGAACTCGCGGCCGACCCAGGTCCAACCGATCTCGACCCTGCGGTGGCGCGTCTCGATGTTCCCGAAGCGCGTGCATCCGGCGGCGCGTCCCGAGGCGGCATGGATCGTGGCGAAGGGCACGGAGCGGCCTTCGGCCTGCTCGCGGAGCGCCTCCTCCAGGTAACGCCGGAGATCCTCCTTCGTCTCGACGACGTTGAGGGTCCAGCGCCAGAGATCGGGATCGAGCGCGATCGCGGCGAGGGGATCGAGGTGCCGCTCGAGAGAGAGCGGCTCGAGGCGGACCCACTCCCCCGTCAGCGTGGCGGGAGCGGGGATGAAAGCAGGGGCGATGGAAGGCACGACGCTTCCGCGGGGCTACCGCCCGACGGCGTGCCGGGCCCGGCGCTCCACATTCTCCTCGCGGCCCGAGCCGACCGACACGAGCCGGATCGGTACGCCCGCCATCTCCTCGAGCCGGTCGAGATATTTCCGCGCGTCGGGCGGGAGGTCGTCCCACTGGCGCGCACGCGTCGTGGGCGAGCGCCAGCCCAGGAACCGCTCGGTGACGGGTCGTGCCGCGTTCAGATCCGCGAGCGACTCCGGCATCTCCGCCGTGTGGACGCCGCCGATGTCGTATGCCGTGACCGCCTGGACCTCGGAGAGGCCGTCGAGCACGTCGAGCTTCGTGATGACGAGCTGCGTGAGCCCGTTCACGCGAACCGCATG
>JAEHDN010000057.1 GCA_016880395.1 Candidatus Eiseniibacteriota bacterium | reverse complement strand
TCTGGAGCGATTCCTGGAGCCGAAGCGTACGGCCAAGGGTCGCGGCGCGCGGCAGGTCAAGGGTGTTGTACGAAGAAAGATGGATGTGGGGCGGGGTGGCGGACGAGGACGGAGCGACACCGAATGAGAGGAGCAATCATGAGGGATACGATGTCAGCAAGAAGCCAGATGCCGCGCGGGCTTGCCTTCGCCGCGCTCGCGACCATCACCCTGTGGGGATCGGGATGCGGGCAGCAGAGCGCCGTCGCGGATACCAAAACGATACATACCCTGATCGCCGGGACGGATCTCGTCGCCGCGCTTCAGAACACGGTCGATACGGGAAGGAATCACGCCGGCGACAAGATCGCGCTTCGCACACTGGAAGAGGTCCGGGTCGATGAAACGACCGTGGTGCCGGCCGGCGCGACCATCAACGGCGAGGTGACGCACGTCGACCCCGCCGGACGGATCGCCGGAGGGGCCGAGCTCACGCTTCGTTTCACCGAGCTGGTCCTGCCGAATGGAACCAGCTACGCCATCTCCGCCGCGCCCATCCGGTTCCAGGGCAAGGGTGACGCCAAGGAGAGCGCGATCGAGATCGGCGGCGGCGCTGTCGCCGGAGGGGTCGTCGGAGGAATCCTGGGTGGTTCGGACGATATCGCGAAGGGCGCCGCAGCCGGTGCCGTGGTCGGAACCGGCGTGGCCGTCGCCACGAAGGGGGACCAGATCGTGCTTCCCGCGGGGCAGAAACTGCGGGTCACGCTCAGCGGGTCGGTCTCCATTCCGGCCAAGCCCGGTGCCTCTTCGTAGGAGCATGAGCCGGAGGATGCCGGCTCCGGCACAGGGGCCGGGTGCAGCAGGGGCGGGCGGGCTCTCTACCCCATGACGGTAGGGAGCCTGCCCGGACGCCTGTTCGGGGTCATCACCCGACGCATCATTCTCGAGCGGCACGAGCGGCGATTGCTCCTTTTGATGGGGGCACTCGTCGCGACCCTCTTCTGTGCCTATACCATCGCGAAGGTGATCCGCGATGCGTTGTTTCTCTCCGAATTCGGGGCGCTCGCTCTGCCGTATGGCTACATCGGCGTCGCGCTGGCGGCGAGCGGATTCGTCTGGCTCGAGAGCCGGGCGGCTCTCCGCTTCAAGCGCGTCGGCGCGACCCGGTTCCACCAGTACGCGTCGATCGGGTTCAGCCTCGTCGCTGCTGCGGTCTATCCGCTCGCCCGCCACTGGACCACCGCCGTGTTCTACGTCTGGGCGGGCAGCCAGGCCATGATGCTGCTGCCCCATTTCTGGTCTCTCGCGCTCGATGTGTGGGATTCCCGCCGGGCGCGCGTGGTGCTTCCGCTGCTCGGCGGTTGTGGCTTGCTCGGCGGCCTTCTCGGAGGCGCTTTCGCCGGGTGGGCGACCCCGACGGTGACCCGGGTCGGGTTGATGTGGACGCTCTCGGGGCTCCTCATCGTGGCGTTCCTCCTGACCCGGGTGATCGAGGGACATCGGGCGAGCCGTCCCCGGCCGATCGAGGTCTCGAGCACGGTCTCACCGTGGAAGATCATAGGCCGGTCGCCCTACATCAAGATTCTCGCCGCTGGGCTCGCGCTGTCGGTGATCGTGTCGACGCTCATCGACTTCCAATTCAAGGTCTACATCCAGAGGCTGTATCCCGATCCGCACGCGCTCACGCAATTTCTCGGCAAGTTTTACGCCGGGCTGAATGCGCTGGCGCTGGTATTCCAGTTCAGCGTGGGTGGGTGGCTGATGTATCGATTGGGGCTCGGACGGTCGACCACTCTGCAGCCGGTCACGGCGATCCTGTTCCTATCAGGGCTCGCTCTCGGGGCCGGGTGGTGGATCGTCGTTGGGATGCGATGGATCCAGGGCGTTGTGTTCCAGACGCTCGGCAAGTCCTCGGCCGAGATCTACTTCATGGCTGTTGGCTCGCGTGAGCGCCGCCGCATCAAACCCGCCGTCGACACGCTCGTCGACCGCTGGTCGGATGCCGTCGTCGGCCTACTTCTGATCGTTCTACTCCGGGTGATGGGGGTCGGAGTCGCCGTCGTGGCCGGACTCACCCTCGCGTTCGTGGTGGGATGGATCGTCGTGCTCGTGGTCCTGCACCGGGCGTACGGCCGGGCCTTCGAGCAGACGCTGAGCAGTCGATGGCTCGAGCCCGACGTGGCGGAGGAGTCCATGCGAGTGCCCTCCGCGCGAAAGGCCCTTCGCGAGGGGCTACATGCGGACGACGAGTCACGGATCGTGCTGGCTCTCAAGCTGAGCGAGCGTTCGGGAGACAAGGAGATTGCGCGCGCGGTGCGCGGATGCCTCCGACATTCGTCTCCGAGCGTGCGCGCGGCGGCCGTGGAAGCGATGGAGGCGATGAGGCTGCGGGACGAAGACGGCGTGATCCGCGGGTTCATCGTCGAGTCGCACGAGGGATTGCGGCGCGCGGCGATTCGTTACCTTCTCGCGCGGGACCCGCGACCGGCTGACCTCGCGAGGAAATGGCTCGACGGCACCGACGCGGTGCTTCGGCAGGAGACCGTCGACGCCTTGTTCGATGGCCCTTCCGAGGCGCGCGCCGCGCTCACGCTGGAATGGGTCGATGCCCGCCTGCAGTCCGGCACGCGGGAGGATCTGCTCGTGGCCGCGCGCGCCCTGGGCACGATGACTGGGAACGCTACCGTGCAGAGACTGCGGACCCTGCTGGCGAATCCCGATGTCGAGGTCAGGCGGGTGGCCCTGGGCTCCGCGGAGCACCGGCCCAGTCGGGAGCTTCTCGACGTGCTGCTGTCACTCCTTCTTCTCCCGGAGGTGAGCTACGAAGCGCGTCGCGCACTGGCGGCTCTCGGTAACCCGGCCGTGCCGGCCCTGAAGCCCCTCCTCGACGGGAAGCACGGCGCTAGGGCGCAGGGCCTCGCCGCTCGGACCTTGGCGCGCCTCGCGAGCCCGCGCGCTGTGGGAGCACTCATGGCGATCGTCAAGAGCCGAGAAGCGAGCCTGCGTGACATCGGGTTCCAGAGCCTCACCCGTGTGCGGGTGAACACGGACAAGCCAGTCCTGCCGCGCTCAGCCGCGCACAAGTTCTTCCTGCGCGAGCTGGCGGAGTACCGCGGATTTCTTGAACGGGCGCAATTGATCGAAGGCGAGGCCGCTCCGGAAGTGCGTCTGCTCGCGGAAACCTTCCGCGAGTCCTCCGAGTCCGCCCTGCATCGCGCCCTCGGGGCGCTCGCCTGCTGGTATGAGCCCAAGCCACTTTCGGGCGCGTTCGAACGACTCAAGTCGAGCGACGCGAAAGTCGCCGCGCCCGCGCTTGAGTATCTGGGCCATGTCCTGCCCCACAAAGTGTTTCGGCATGTGAGTCGGATCTTCGAGGAGGGGCCGAAGAAGAAGGAGACCGCCGTGGCGGAAGGGGAGCCGCTCGCGGAAGCCATACGGTTGGCCTGGCGGTCGGACGACGGGTGGCTGCGCGCCTGCGCCGTGCGCGCTTCGCGACACGCGCAGGCCCTCGACCGCAACCTCTTCGCGACAGGAGGGGGCGATGACCCACTCGTGCAAGGGGAGCTGGTGTCGCTTTCCACTGGCGGCAAGGCCAGCGACAGGCTGGCGGCCGAATCCGCCCCGGCTTCGCCGAGGGTCGCGTGCTGACGCCGGTGGAGCGCGCCCTGATCCTCAGGGGAGCGGACCTTCTCAAGGATGCGGGTCCGCGCCATCTCCTCGGTCTCGCGGAGGCCGCTCGCGAGATCGACATCGTGGAGGGCGATAGCCTCTACGTGGAGGAAGACCCCGCGGATGCGCTCTACATGGTTGTCGAGGGACGCGTACGTCTTTCGGCAGGAGGACGGACCATGTCCGAAGTTGGACCGGGTGAGGCATTCGGAACGTGGTCCCTCGTGGATCCGTCCGAACGCGGTCACCGCGCGGACTGCATCGAGGATGGACTCGCCGTCGCCCTGCACCGCGACGAGTTCTACGACATGGCCGCCGAGGAACTGTCGCTCCTACAGGGGATCGTGCGTCTGCTGGCCAAGCGGTTGCGCGCCCTCGTGATCGAGCGACCCGATGAGGCGCGCATCGAGGGTGAGGGCGTCGAGAGGCCCGAAGCCGTCATGGAGGCGGAGCTGGTTGCCGAGGCCGCCAAGTCCGCGACAGCCGCCGGTGATGCCAGGAAGGCCTAGGCTGTGCGCTTTCCTTTCTTCGCCTGCCACGCATGGAGCACCAGCGCCACCGTGATCACCGCATAGGCCACGAACACCCGGAAGTACTCCCCGATCTGAGCATCCCCGGCCAGCGCCTTCCCGGCCAAGGGGGACACCACGAACAGCGTGTGGAACAGCACCGTCCCGAGTAGCGCCTGCGCCACGGTGGCGTGCGACACGGTGGCCCCCGACACCAGGAGCGCCGCGATCGCGAACATCCCCACCTGCTCGTGCGAGTTGTACGTGTTCAGCGTCCCGATGTTCTGGAGGAAGAGAAGCTGTCCCCAGGACGCGAACACCGTGGAGAGCACCGTCGCGATGATGCGGTTCCGCTCGACGGGGATCCCGGCGATCGCGGCCACGTGGTCGTCCTGACCCATCGCGCGGAGCTGCTGGCCGAGGCGCGTGCGCAGGAAGAGAACGGTGAAGACACAGAACCCGGCCACGACCGCGTAGGTGACCACGGGAACGCGGAGCATCCGCCCCTCCACGGGGATCTGGACCCGAACCAGATCGTCGATCGCGTACTGGATGCCCGTGAGATCGATCGTGTTGCGTAACCCATTCCCCTGGGGCAGGAGCATGTCGGGATCGTGGAACGGGATCAGGCTTCCCAGGGCAAACAGGAAGACGAGCTGGTAGAGGCCGTTCGCGAAGAAGCCGGCGATCAGGCCCGTCACCATCTCGCGCCCCTTGGCGCGGTTGAAGAGGATCCCGGTCGCGACGCCGAGCAGGATCGCGATCGGCGTCGCGAGGAGCCACGCGGCGCCGAACCCGACAATTCCCGCCAGCTTCCAGTGCACGATCAGGATCGCCGCGGCCTGACCGGCCATCGCGCCGATGACGATCCCGAAGTTCAATCCGAGGCCCGCGAGGATCGGGATCAGGAGCGCCATGACGAGAACCGAGTTCCGCCCGACCCGCACCATCATCTCGCCGAGCAGGAACGACGGCGTGATCTTGGCGACCAGGATGCCCGAGAGACACAGCACGGCGAAGAGGATCGGTACCGACCAGCGGCCGAGCCGGGCTCTCACTTCCCGAACCTCGTCAGCGCGTAGAGGATCATCCCGTTCTGGATGATGAGCCGGGCGGTCTCGCTGATGTCCCCTTCGATCACCTGGCTCGTGACCGGGAGCGCGGTCGTGAGGATCGACTGGAAGAGGAGCGTTCCGATGATCACGTGGGCGATGGTCGCCCGCGTCACGGTCGCTCCACCGATGAGGATGCAGGCGATCGCCGGAAAGGCCATGAGGAGCGGCGCGGTGTAGAGCTGGACGAAGCCGAAGGACTGGGAGTAGACGACGATGCCCACGGCCCCCAGCACGGTCGTGAGGACGGACGCCTGGATGCGCGTCCGCTCATCGGAGATGCCGGCCGCGAGCGCGAACCGAGGATTGCTCCGCGCGGCGGCGATCGTGATCCCCATCCGCGTGCGAAAGAAGAGCCACACGAGGAAGCAGAGACCCAGGAAGGCGAGCAGCGCTCCCGTGGGAATCGTCACCCCCGCCACGTCGAACTGGAGCCACCGGTCGAGGACCCGGTCGTAGATCCCGGTCAGCGCGAGCGTCGTGCGGAGCCCCTTGCCGCCGATCGCCCAGACCAACGTTGGGTTCCGGAACGGCGCGAGGAGCCAGAAGATGGACATCCCCGAAACGAGCGCGAACCCGAGATAGGTTCCGACCATCATCTCCTGGCCGCGCGTCCGGTTGAGGAGCCACCCGTACGCTGCACCCACCGGGACCGCGAGCGCGACGCCGACGCCCATCGCGAGCGCGACGCCCGCCACCCCGTGCACCCCGAAGTTGAGTGAGATGACGCAGCCGATGAGCCCGCAGATGATCCCGATCGGGAGGCCGAAGTTGAGGCCGAGCCCGCCCTGGATCGCAGGGAGGAGCGCCAGCACCAGGATTCCATTCCGCGCCACGCGAGCGATGCAGTCGGTGAGAAGGATCGCGAAGCTCATGTGCGTCGCGATCGCCACGGCGAAGAGGGCCACGAGGAACGCGGCGATGAGGATGCGGGGAAGGCCGAATTCGCGGACTGCGGCGGGCAGCCGGATGGTCACGCGGGCCGCACCCCGGCGGGCCGCCCCCGAAGCGGAAGCCTCAAGCCGCCTGCTCCTCGCCCGCCATCGCGAGGCCGAACGCGGCGTCAGGCGCGTCGGGCGGGAGGATCGTCTCCACGCGGCCCCGGTAGATGATCGCGACCCGGTCGCACAGCGCGCGCAGCTCGGCCAACTCCGAGGACGTGAGGACGAGCGTCACGCCTTCCTCGCGATTCAGTCGCGTGAGGATCTCGAGCACCCTCGCCTTCGCTCCGACGTCGATCCCGCGCGTCGGCTCGGAGACGAACAAGAGCTTGGGTCGGAGCGTCATCGCGCGGGCGAGGCAGACCTTCTGCTGGTTGCCGCCGGAGAGCCGCCGCACCTGCTGCGCCGGGCCGGTCGTGCGGATGTCGAGATCGCGGATCATCGCGTCGGCGTGCGCGCGGAGCGCGCGCGGATCGAGCGGGCGGAGCGCCGGCACGGGGAAGGGTCGCAGGAACCGGCCCTGCGCCTCCAGAGCCGAGAGCGCGATGTTCAGCTCGACGCTCTCCTCGCCGAGGAGGCCCACGCCGCGGCGGTCCTCGGACACGAACGCGAGCCCGCGCTCGAGCGCCTCGCGCGGGCGGTTGAGCGGGAACTCTCTCCCGTCGAGCGCGACGCGCCCGCTCGCGGGATAGAGTCCCATCACGCCGTTCGCGATCCCGATCTTCCCCTGGCCGGCGAGCCCGCCGATCCCGAGGATCTCTCCGCGCCGCACCACGAGCGACACGTCCAGGACCGGCTCCCCGGGCATGTCGACGCGCAGGTGCTCGATCGTCATGGCGGCCTCTCCGCCCGCGGGGAGCTGCCGCCGGCCCGCGGTCGGGCCCGCGGGACGCCCGACCATCATCTCGGCGATCCGCACGACCGACGTCGTCTTCGGATCCACGACGCCGACCACCTCGCCATCGCGGAGCACGGTGGCTCGGTCGGCGATGGCCCGGACCTCCTCGAGCCGGTGCGTGATGAAGAGCACCGCGACCCCGGACCGGGCGAACGCGCGCATGGTCTCGAGCAGGCGCTCGGCCTCGGTCTCGGTGAGCACGGCGGTGGGCTCGTCGAAGATGAGGGCGCGGAGCTGTTCCTTGTCCACCTCGCGCGCGATCTCGACGAACTGCATGTGCCCGACAGGGAGCCCCGCGACCGGGAGCCACTCGTCGATACCGAGGCC
This sequence comes from Candidatus Eiseniibacteriota bacterium, assembly GCA_016880395.1. Taxonomy (GTDB): domain Bacteria; phylum Eisenbacteria; class RBG-16-71-46; order SZUA-252; family SZUA-252; genus WS-9. The sequence continues at coordinate 12,490 of JAEHDN010000057.1, read as the reverse complement.
GACCCGATCGAGCGCGCGCCGGGCATCCTCCCGCATGCGACGCACGTCGAGCCGCTCGAGGCCGCTCCCGAGCACGCGAGAGAGGAGGTTGCGCCGCGAGGGCTCGCGGTTCAGCTTGATGTTCTCGGCGATGCGAAACCCGGGGAGGAGCATGAACTCCTGATGAACCATGCCGATTCCGGCGGCGATCGCCTCGCCCGGGCTCCGGAAACGAACCGGGCGGCCATCGAGCAGGATCTCGCCCGTGTAGCCGCCCGTCTCCTGGATGACCGGCATCCCGAAGAGGATGTTCATCAGGGTGGACTTGCCGGCGCCGTTCTCGCCGAGCAGCGCGTGGATCTCGCCCGCGGGGATCGCGAGCGAGACGCCCTTCACGACGCGGACGCCTTCGTACTCCTTGCCGATGTCGCGAAGCTCGAGGACGGGCGCGCCGCCGCCGCCTGGACCCGAGCCGCCGGGGTCCAATGACCCGCCGCCGTCCGCGCTAGTAGTAGATGTTGCTGACAAGGAACAGGTAGGAGTTGCCCTTGGCCGGGTCGTACTTCGCGATCGTGATCGGCACGCCTGCTTTCTTCTCCATGTAGGCCTTCACCTGGGCCGGATCCTTGTAGTCCGCCTTCCCCTCGACCGAGTCGACCATGAGATCGGTCATGGCCCGGATCGAGAGCATCACCTCGGGCACCGGCCAGGTCGCGAAGTGGCCGGTCATGTGGTGGTCCGCGATGATCTTCTTGTTCTCGGCGTTGATGTAGGCCATGTCCCCGGCCTTGTCGGCGGGGATCGCAATGCCAAGCGCTGTCGGATAGCCGTGCGTCGGGCTGGGGCAGCACTGCTCGGGGATGTAGCCGCCGTTCGTGATTACGGACTTGATCATCGGATCCATCATGCCGCAGTTGGTGGAGAAGAAGGCCGTCTTCGGGCCGTAGGTCTTGAGCTCGCGTGGCACGTCCTCGAGCACGAACTGCTGGGTCGCGTTGAGGCCTCCTTCTCCCATCGGATCGGGCGCCGTCACGAAGTGGAACTTGATCCCGTTCTTGGCGCACTCGTCCTTCATGATGTCGCGGCGCTTCGCGAGAAGGTACTGCGACATGTGGCGCGGGAACGAGTAGTGGACGAGGTCGGTGACGCCCATCGTCTTGGCCACCTCGACGATGGTGCGGCCGCGCGCGAGCTGGTCGGGCTGGATCGAGAGGTCGACGGCGTCGTTCACCATCGTGGGATCCTCGTGCGGCTCGATGAACGCCAGCTTGATGTCGGGGCGCTTCTCGCGAATCTTCCGGAGCGCCGCGATCGAGCCCGGGATCGCCTGGCCCACGATGATCACCTTCACGTCGGGATCGTCCGCGAGGCCGACGAGCTGGGAGATGACGGTCTCCTGCTCGTTCATGAAGTTGTCAGGGTAGGTGACGTGGCGCACGTGATCAGCGCCGTACTTCTGGATGACCATCTGTCCGGCGCGGAACTCGTCCTCGCCCTGGGACACGGTGCCGGTCATGATGCCGATCTTGAAGTGGATGGCACGCTCGGGCGGAGCCGCGGGCGACGCCACGGCGTTGGTCGCGGAGGTCTGGCCGGACGGGCGGCTGCCGCAGCCGGCGAGCGCGAGGAGCGACAGGGAAAGCGTCGCGGCCAGGGCGAGCGCCGAGGACGCGCGCGAACGAAGCGGGACGGTCATGGGTGGATTGCCTCCGCCCGCCGCGGCGGGCCATCGAAGCCGGCGAGACCTGGGAACATCGCGAGGATCGAGCCAGTCTAGCAAAGGGGACGAGGCCGCACCAGCGACGCGGGGACCGGCCCAGCCGCCGGACACCGCCGCGCCGCGGCCGGCCGTGCTAGCCTCGCCCGACCATGCCGCCCCTGATCCTGCTCACCGCGCTCCTGGAAGGGCTCTCGCTCACCCTGATCCAGGGATACCTGCCGCTCTACCTGCGGAGCGCGCTCGGAGAGCCTTCGTACCTCATGATCGCGCTCGTCGTGGCGCTCCCGGCGCTCGGAGCCATGCTCGCGGGCAATGTCTGGGGGGGACTCTCCGATGTCACGGGGCGACTGAAGCCATTCATCCTGCTCGGGCTGGCCGGCTACGTGATCGCCCTGGTCGGTATACCCTTCTTCCGGACCGGTTTCTCCGTGCTTCTCTTCGTCGGACTGGCGTCGCTCTTCTATGGGACGACCGCCCCCTCCGTGAAGACGTACGCGACACTCGCGAGGCCGGACCGGAAGGAGTACGCCCTCGCCGCCGTGCTCATGGCGCAGTCCACGGGCTGGCTGTTCGGGAGCTATGGCGCGGGCGGTCTCCTCGAGCACGGCATCGGATCGGGGCTCCGGCTGGCGCTCTGGTCGTGCGCCGGAGTCATGGGACTCCATCTGCTCCTTTCGACGGTGGCCCTCCGGGATCTCCGGCGCGCGCCCGCGCCCGCGCGTGCCCACGAGAGCTGGACCGCGCGCATCGCGGCGGACCTCGCGTCGCTCTACGAGAATCCGAGACTCCTCCGTCTCTGCATGCTGGCCTTCCTCTTCGTCGCGGCGAACTACGTCATGTGGGGCTTCTTCTCGGTGTACATGGTCGAGCACCTGCATGCGAGCATCCGCACGCTCCGCTACTCGCTCGCCGCGTCGAGCGTGCTCGGAATCATCTCGTTCCTCTACGTGGGGCCGCTGATCCGGCGCTTCCGCGGGCGGCTCGTCCTCGCGATCGGGGTCACGCTCTATCTCGGCATGTACCTCGGTATCGCGCTCGCACGCGATCCCGTGGTCGTCGGGATCATCTACACGCTCCCCTTGTACAGCCTGGTCAACGTGAGCGCGAACGTGCTCGCGAGCGAGTACTCGACGGAGCGCCAGCGCGCGGGCGGACTCGGAATCCTGAGCGGGGCCTACGCTCTCGCCACGATCACGGGCCCCGTGACCGGCGGCCTCCTGGCGGACCGGTTCGGGCTCCAGGCGGTGCCCTGGCTGGCCATGGGATTCATCGCGGCCGCGGCTCCCGTAGCATGGATTCAGGCCAGGGCCGGCGGCCGGGATGCTCTCGCTGGGGCGGCCGGGGATCTCACGACGGCGACGACCGCCGTGGATGGCGTAACCGGAAGAAAACCGCGTTGATGCGGTGTATTCGACGGTAGTACAATGGGTAACCGTACCTGGCGCCCCGCGGCTGGAACGGCAACTGCTTCCCTAGAGAAGGCTTACGCTCACATGAGACAGCACCTCGCCCTCGTTGCCGCGTTGAGCCTCCTGGCCCTGACCCCGGGTCCCGCCTCCGCCGCCAAGGAAGCCGCCAAGACCGAGGACGGCAAGGCCGCCGCCAAGCCCGAGAGCCGGCTGGAGTGGCTCGCCTTCGACGCCGCCACCAATCGCGCGCAGTCTCAGAACAAGCACGTGATCGTCGACGTCTACACGACGTGGTGCGGCTGGTGCCGGGTCATGGAGAAGCAGACCTACGGCGATCCCGAGGTAGCGGCCTACCTGAAGCAGAACTTCGTCCTCGCCAAGGTGAACGGCGAGGCCTCGACGAAGATGCACTGGCGGGGGAAGGAGCTGACCGAGCGCGAGTTCGCTCGGGCGATCGGCGTGAACGGCTATCCCGCGACGTACTTCCTCAAGCCCAACTCCGACATGCTCGGCGGCGTGAGCGGATTCGTGCGCACCCCCGAGTTCATGATCTACGCGAAGTACATCAATACCCGCTGGTACGAGAAGGGGAAGATCCAGGCGTACGTGGATTCGCTCCGCGCGGCCGCGGAGTAGCCGCACCCATCGCTACACCGTCCGCGTGATCTCCCGGAGCGGGATCTTCCAGGCGGGCACCCCGCAGTAGCGCTTTCCCTCGGGACAGAACGGCTTCACGCCCGCGCGCATCCGCGGGCCGCACGGTGGCAGGAAGAAGGCCCCGATCCGCGGATTCACGAGCTTCACCTGCTCGGCCTCGTCGCGTGCCGCGTACCAGATCTCCTCCTGCGCGTTGAGACAGAGCCGCATCGCGAGCTTGTGCCGCAGCGCGAGGAGATCGGCCGATTCGGTGAAGCGGATGCTGACCGCGTTCGGCAGGAGATAGGCGGCCATCTCGTCCGAGACGCCGAGCCGCCTGAGCTCGCGGATCGCTTCCCAGGCGCGCTCCATGCTCTCGCGATACCGGCGCTCGACCCGCTCGTCCACCAGCACGAGCGCGGGCACGATGTAGTCGGGCTCGCTCCCGAGGTACGCCTGGAGGCACGGCCTCGATCCGGGCGTGGCGCGGTGGCGCTGGTCCTGCGAGTCCGCGGTGTGCGAGAGCTTCTTCCGGAATGTGTAGGAGGGATGCATCATCGTCCGGCTCAGCTTGCTCATGGTCGTGACGTTGAGCGAGCCGGAGAGATAGGTATTGGTCGCGGGATCCATCACGAGCGCGATCGCCTCGGCGTCCGGCAGCGCCGAGGACGGAATGCCGAGCACCTCGCGCACCGCCGACGCCAGCAGGGTTTCGTTCTCCGTCTTCCACGAGACGAGCTTCGACACCCACCCGTCGAGCGACGCGTCGAACTCCTTCCGCGCCTCAGCCCCCAGCGTCTCTCCCTGGAGCCCCGGGTTGAGCTGGAAGAACTGGTACTCGAGCGTCTCTTCGAGCGGGATCGGATCCTCGAGCAGAACCCCGAACTGGGGATCGTGCGCGAGCACCGCGTCCACCATGGCCTGGACGACCTGTCGCTGCTCTGCGGGCGCGTCCAGCTCGTCGGCGAGGCGGTGGTAGCGCAGGAGCGTGAGCGCGCTCACCGTGTGGTAGAGGTAGCAGAAGGTCCCGATGGGCAGCGCGTAGCGCGCGACCTCCTGCGACTTCTTCTGGATCTCGACGGCCCAGCGCTCGGGCTGGTGCGCGCGGGCGGGGAAACGCTTGTAGTACTCGGCCTCCGCCACCGGCGTGAGCATCTCGCGCAGCTCGAAGTAGTCCTGATGTCCCCGCGCGACCGCCTTCTCGTAGACCTCCTGCGCCGCGCCGCCGCCGAGATCGGGAATGATCGTCGTGTTCGGCTTGACCTCGACATAGCGCTGGCTCACCTGCTCCGAGTTGTAGAAGGGATGGCTGTGCAGGAAGGTCCAGACGAACTGCCGCGAGACTTTGTCGAGCGTGAACTGGAAGTGCGCGTGCTGGAAGGTCGTGTGATGGCCCGCGGCATAGAGGTCGCGCGCGAGCGCGTCGCGCCGCTCGCGGCGGATCTGCCGCTTGTCCTCGGTCAGCGCATCCCCGCCCACCTCGGCGGGCGTGATGATGCCCTTCGACGAGTAGCAGGTCCGGGCGGTTGCGACCGCATTGTCGAGCGGGCGCGCAAAGGCCTGGACGAGAGCCACCTCGGGGGGACCGGAGCGAAACGGAACGGGCGAGGGCATGCCTCATTTTCCACCGGCCCGGACGCCCTGTCCATGCTCATAAGTTAAAGTCCAGCAAGAAAATAGAGCCGGAACCCCACCTCTCCCAGGGGGTAGGACTAAGAGTCCGCGCCAACCACGGACCAGGAGGGGGCCCATGAGACGCCTGCCCCACGTTCTGCTGACCCTCGCCGCGGCCGTACTGATACTGAGTCCGGCTGCACGCGCGGCCCGCCCCGTGAACTACTCGGCCCAGTTGACCGGCCACGAGGAAGTGCCCATGCGCGAGACCAACGCGACGGGGCACGCCACGTTCCAGCTGAGCAAGGACGGCCAGTCTCTGACGTATCGGATCGTGGTCGCCAATATCGACAACGTCACCGCAGCGCACATCCACCTGGGCGCCCGCGGCATGACCGGTCCCGCGGTGGTGGTGCTCTACGGTCCCGTGGCTCCCGGAGGCGGGCGGAAGAGTGGCGTGCTCGCGACGGGCACGATCACGTCCGCGAATCTGACCGGCGATCTGGCGGGCCACCCGCTCGCGGATCTCATCATGGCGATGGATGCGGGCAACACCTACGTCAACGTGCACACCGATGACGGTGCGGGATCCACCAACACGAGGTCGGGAGATTTCCCGGACGGAGAGGTCCGCGGCCAGATCCACTGATTGTTCGGAGAAGGAGCGCGCCTGATGCAAGGCGCCACGCGGCCCCGGCGGCCATGCGCTGCCGGGGCCTTTCCACGCCGCTTTCGGCGGCTCACCGAGCCCCGCCAGGCTAAGCGATACCGAGGAGCGCCGGCAGGGCGGCCACGCTCTCGAGCACGAGCGTCGGCGGCGGGCTCACGCGCGCCTCGTCCCCGGCGCGATATTTTCCCGTCCGGACCAGCGCCCCCGCCATGCCGAGCGCCACGCTCGCGGCGACGTCGAACTCGGCGTCGTCGCCGACCATCAGGATCTCCCCGCGCGGAACGCCGCACTCGGCGGCGATCGAGTCGAAGAGAAGGGCCGAGGGCTTTCCGAGGGTCTCCGCCTCGACGCCCGACGCGTACGTGAAGAACGCGGCGAGGGGGCCGAGATCGGTGACGAGCGCGTCTCCTTTCCGGAAGTAGCGGTTTCGCTGTAGCGCGTAGAGCGTGGCCCCCTCGAGGAGGCGGCGAAAGGCCGGCTGCAGATCCGCCACGCGCAGGTCGTGCGCCTCGGTCGCGAGGACCACCGCCGGGCCGTCCGGATCCTCGCGGAACCACGCGTAGTCCTCGCGCGCGCCGGGCTCCACGATGAGGATTCCCGAATCGTGTCCGCGCTCGGGAAGCACGCGCGCCGCCACCGTCGCCGGCGTGAGGAGGGACGCGGGGTCCTCGAGGAGTCCAAGCCCCTGGAGGTGGCGCGCGAGTGTGCCGTGCGGGACGCTCGTCGTGTTCGTGACGAGCCGCACCGGGAATGCGGCGCGGAGGAGGCGCGTCGCGGCGGCAGCGCCGGGGAGCGCGGGACCGCGCACGCCGTCGGTCAGCGTGCCGTCGATGTCCAGGCAGACGACCGACACGGGGCGATCCACCACGGCGGCCGCCACGCCTACCGCCGGAACCGGTCGACCATGGCCCGCATCTCGCGCACGCGAAGCAGGAATGCGGCGAGGAAGTAGACGATCCCCATCGCCGCGAGGCCCGCGAGGACCACGATGAACCGCCCGCCCAGGCTCGCGAGTCCGAACGTCCGCTCCGTCCCCGTGGCGGCGGCCCACGCGGCAGCCCCCGCGAGGGCGGCAGCGAGTACGATCCTCGCGGCCGATCGAGCGAGCGCGCGCCCGCCCAGCCCGCCGATCTTTCGCCGGAGCATCGTGAAGAGAAGCATGAAGTTGAACACCGACCCCAGCGAGGTCGCGAGCGCGAGCCCCGCGTGGTGGAGCGGACCCATGAGCGCGAAGTAGAGGATGAGGGTCGCGCCGATCGTGATCATGGAGATCGTCACGGGAATGCGCGCCATGCCGAGCGAGTAGAACGCCGGCACCATCACGCGCACCGCGGAGAAGGCCGCGAGGCCCACGGCGTACGCCCAGAGCGCGTGCGCGGTCTCGACGGTGTCCACCGGCGTGAAGCGTCCGTGCTGATAGAGGAGCGCCACGATCGGCTTCGCGAGCGCGACCAGCGCGACCGTGGCCGGCAGCGTCAGGAAGAGCACGAGGCCGAGCGAGAAGGAGAGCGTCTCCTTCAGACCGACCATGTTCTTCTGCGCGGCATGCTTCGCGACCTCGGCCAGGGTCACGGTGGCGATCGCCACGCCGAAGAGCCCGATCGGGAGCTGCATGAGCCGGTAGGCGTAGTTGAGCCAGGAGACGCTCCCCTCGACGAGCTGCGACGCGAGGAACGTGCTCACGAAGATGTTCACCTGCGCCGCGGCGATGCCGAGAGCCGCCGGGGCCATGAGGGACACCATCCGGAGCACGTCGGGATCGCGGAAGTTCACGATCGGCTCCCAGCGGAATCCCTGGGCCCTCATCCAGGGGACCTGGATCAGGAGCTGCCCCAGTCCGCCGAGGAGCGCGCCAAACGCCATGCCCACGATGGGCTGAAGGCCGAAGCGGGGCATGAATGGCGCGATCAGGTAGCCCGCCGCGATGAGGCCGAGGTTGAGCATCGTCGGAGCGAGCGCGGGGATGAAAAAGACGCGCCGCGTGTTGAGGAAGCCCATGCACGCCGCGGCCAGCGAGACGAGGAGCAGGAACGGCGTCATGATGCGGGTCATCATCGCGGTCAGCTCGATCTTGCCCGGGATGGATGCGAAGCCGGGGGCGAGCGTGTGCACGATCCAGTCGGAGGCGAGGATTCCCACGATGCACAGGGCGGAGATCGCGACCACGAGGAAGTTGATGACGAGGTTGGTCAGCCGGATCGCCGCTTCCGGGCCGCCTCGCTCCTGGGCGCGCGCCAGGGTCGGAACGAACGCGGCGCTCATCGCCCCCTCGGCGAAGAGATCGCGCAGGAGGTTGGGGACGCGAAACGCGACCTGGAACGCGTCCACCGCAAACCCGGCGCCGAACTGCGCGGCGAACACCTGCTCGCGCACGAGCCCGAGGAGCCGGCTCACGAACGTGGCCACGGAGATCACGCCGGCCGCGCGGGTCATCGTGCGGTCGCGCGCGAGGGGCGGGGACGCCGGCGTTGGCGGTACCGCCGCGGGAGGCGGTTGATCCTCGGGGGGGAGGAGCGGGAGCTGGGACGGAGGGTCGTCGCGCGGGGTCACGGGGCCGCATCGTCGGCGGTGGCGCGCCGCGTGTCAAGCGAGGCCAGGAACCTGCCAGGATTGCAGGCGATCCCGCCGCCCCCGTCAGGCCCACACAGCCAGGCTCGCGGCCGAGGCGCCGTTCGGGTCCCGCTCAACCTGCCGAGCCTCTGCCCCTTGCGAGGACGCCCGCAGCCTCGCCCCTCCAAGGCACGCCCTATGCGCTCTACAGCCCTTCAGCCAGACAGGGCGGTCCGGCCGGCCGTCCCGGCGAGGAGGTGATTCCATGCGCACCGCGAGCTCTTCGAAGAATCCGTGGCAGGCGAGCGAGGGCGACTTCCCGTCCCTCGGCACCGCGTCCGAGAAGCTCGAGTTCCTGCTCCAGTACGCCGTGCTCGCCCCGTCATCGCACAACTCCCAGCCATGGCTGTTCCGGATCGTGGGGGATCACGTCGATCTGTACGCGGACCGGACGCGCGCGCTCCCGGTCGCGGACCCCGCCGACCGCGAGATGCTGATCTCGTGCGGCGCAGCCCTCGGAAACCTGCGGCTCGCCATGAACGCGTTCGGCTACATGGCGGAGCGGATCCTCATGCCGCAGCCCGACGATCCCGATCTCCTCGCACGGGTTCGCCTGGGCAGCGCCTACCGGCCGACGGACGAGCAGCGGCACCACTTCCGCGCGATCCTGACCCGGCGGACGAACCGGCTCCCATTCGACACGGCGAAGCAGGTCCAGCGCGACCTCATGGCCGCCGCGGTCGAGGACGCCGAGGTGGAACGCGCGCACCTGACCGTCACGCAAGATCCCGAGATCAAGTCCGCGGTGGCGGCGCTCGTCTCCGAAGCGGACGAGGTCCAGCTCCAGGACCCAAGATTCCGCCGGGAGCTGGCGGCCTGGATCCATCCGTCGCGGAGCCGGTCCCGGGACGGGGTTCCTGGGACCGCGTTCGGCATGAACCAGATCCTCGACCAAGTGGGGACTCCGGCCGCATCGTTCGTGATCCGCACGTTCGACGTTGGCGGTGGCTGGGCCGCCCGGGACCGCCAGATCGCGGCCGGCTCCCCGACCCTGGCGCTCCTCTGGACGGGAGAGGACACGCCACGGCACTGGGTGGAGGCCGGCCAGGCGCTCTCGCGGATCCTCCTGCGCGCCGCGGACGCAGGCGTCTCGGCGTCCTTCCTTAATCAGCCGATCGAGATGGCGCCCCTCCGGTCGAAGCTGGCCCAGGCCATGGGGATCGCCGGGCAGCCGCAGCTCCTCCTCAGGCTCGGCTACGGTCCGCCGCTGCCTCCCACGCCCAGGCGGCCCGTGGAGGATGTCCTCGACTGAGCGGGTCGCTCCGGGGTGGCCGCTCAGGAACCTGGGGCGGTTCTTTCGGGTCTGGTATAATGAGGCCGGCCCGGGACGCTAACATGGCTCCGGGGGACCCACCTTGAGGAGCGACACCCATGAGCCCGAACGACCAGGACAAGGAAATCGTAGAACGCCTCATCGCGGAGACCAATCTGTCGGCGCGAATGGACGCCCTGATTGGCGAGATTTGCGACAAGCTGCGGGAATACGGCGTGGCGTCACCGCACAAGGCTTTCAATGACCTGGTCGACCCCTTCCGCGAGTACTTCATGCTCGAGTACGAGGAGGAGCGGGGCATGGAGGAAGCCGAAGAGGAAGTGGAGGACGACGAGGAGGAGGACGAGCGCAGCTACTAGGCGCTCGGCGGCCGCTCGCAGCCGGATCCGGCCGGCACGCTCACCGGAGATCCGCTAGCTTCCGGAGCAGCGACAGGTTTCTTCGATCCATCACAACGCCATCGCGTCCTTTCGGCGTCTCGAGCGTCTTCGGCACCGCGTGAAGCCGCGGGTCGCGGAGGATCCGCGCGAACGGCTCCGTGCCCAGACGCCCACGGCCGATGTGCTCGTGGCGATCCACCCGACTTCCGCGCTCGTTCTTCGAGTCGTTCAGGTGAATCCAGCGGAGGATCTCGAGCCCAAGGATGGCGTCGAATTCCATGAACGTCTCCTCCCACCCCCGCTCGGTCACGAGATCGTAGCCCGCGGCATGCACGTGGCACGTGTCGAGGCACACTCCCACGCGATCCTTCGCCTCCACCCTGTCCCGAATCCGGTGCAGCTCCTCGAATCGCCGCCCGAGCGTCGTGCCCTGGCCCGCCACCGTCTCGAGCAACACCATGACGTGGCGCGCGTGCGCGACCGCGAGGGCCTGATTCAGCGCCTCCGCCGCGCGGTCACATCCGTCCAGCACACCCGAGCCGACGTGGGCGCCGGGGTGGACGACGAGGTAGGGAATCCCGAGCGTCTCGCAACGCCGGAGCTCCTCGACGAGGGCCGCGATCGACCGCTCCCGGAGCGCGGCGTCGGGCGACGCGAGATTGATCAGATAGGAATCGTGCGCGGCGGCGGACACGAGCCCGCTCGCCTCCCAGGCGGCGCGATAGGCTCCGACCTCGGGGTCCGCGAGCGGCTTCGCCTTCCACTGGCTGCAGTTCCGCGTGAACAGCTGAACCACCCGGGAGCGGACCGAGAGGGCGCGGGCGACCGCGTTCGCGAGGCCGCCGGCGGTGCTCATGTGGGCGCCGAGGAGCGGCCCGGTCGCGGGAGCCGGCGGCGCGGGGCGGACCCGGGCTGCGTTCCGACGGCGTTTCGATCGGGTTCTTTGCACTTTAGGAATGGCTGGACCGGGCCGATGGCACGAATGGGAAACTACGCCGAGCGAGGATACACGCGGGGAGGCGGCCACGGGTAAGGCCAAACAGGGCACGCGCTCCGGGGGCAGGGGGAAGCGAGCGGGTGCGCCCGCGCCCCGCGTGCGCGCGACGCGTCCGATCCCGCGGCACTGCGTGCTCTGCGGCACCGCGCTCCGGGCGATCCGGGAGCACGGGGTGGCTCGACGGGCGTGTCCGCGGTGCGGATTCATCGCCTATCGGAATCCCGTTCCCGCGTGCGGGGTCATCGTGACGCGGCGGGGCGAGGTTCTACTGGCGCGCCGCGCGCACGAGCCGAAGCTCGGCGCCTGGGGGATTCCGGCCGGCTTCATGGAATACGGGGAGCATCCCGAGACGACGGCCGTGCGCGAAGCCCGCGAGGAAACCGGGCTCCGCGTGCGGCTCCAGGGCTTGTTCGGCGTGTATGCGGGACGGGACGATCCGCGAACCCGAGCGGTCCTGATCCTGTACCACGCCCGCGTGACCGGCGGGCGGCTCGAGGCGGGAGACGACGCGAGCGAGGTGGATTTCTTCCCTCTCGACCGTCTGCCTCGCCCGATCGCGTTTCGCTCGCACCGGGAAGCGCTGCGCGACCTGAATCGGTTCGAGAAGGAGCGTCGATGAGCGTTCGGATCCTGCACCTGGCCGACCTCCACCTGGGGGCCGCGTTTCCCGCGATCCGGGACCGCGGGCCCGAGCGGACGCGCGACCTCCTGGCCGCGTTCCTCCGCTCGATCGATTTCGCGACTCGCGATCCGAAGCCGGTGGACATGGTCGTCGTGGCCGGGGACCTCTTCGACACGCACGATCCCGAGGAAGGGCTCGTCTATCAGGTCGAGGCAGCGATCGACCGGCTCGCGCAGGCCGGGATCCCGGTCCTGCTCGCGCCCGGCACGCACGACGCGCCCTCGTATCGCCGCTGCGTCTACCGCCGGCTGCGGCTTCCGTCGACCGCGCACATCTTCCTCTCGCCGCTCCTCGAACCCGGCCCACTGGTCACGGTCGGATCGGAGACGGTCCAGACCTACGGCATCGCGTACGACGCGTCCGTCTGCGAACGGCCGCTCGGCGAGTTCCGAACGTCCGGCCTCGTCGACTACCACCTCGCGGTCCTTCACGCCGCGCTCCAGGACAGCCCGACGTGGAAGATCCGCCCCTGCGACCTCCCGGTCAGCCGCGCCGAGATCGCCAAGTCCGGGCTCCAGTA
>JAEHDN010000355.1 GCA_016880395.1 Candidatus Eiseniibacteriota bacterium | reverse complement strand
GGAGGACCGAGCGCTTCGCGAGATAGTCCTCGAGCGTGTCGAGGATCCAGGTACCGCTCCGCTCCCGGACGCCGAGGGCGGTGGCCACCGCCGAGGGGACGCGCTCCGCATCCATCACCGACGCGAGGTCGATCCACCACGCGCCGTCCGGGAACTCGGGCCGGACCTCGTGCGCGAGCGCGAGCGCGAGCCGCGACTTCCCCGATCCGCCGGGGCCGGTGAGCGTGAGGAGCCGGCCCTGGCGGAGGAGCGCGGCCGCACGCTTGAGCTCGCGCTCCCGACCCACGAAGGTCGTTCCGGGATCGGGAAGGGCGTGGGGCAGGAGGCGGCGCGTCTGGTCGTCGGGTCGAACGGCGATGCCCGCGGCCTGGTCGAGCTCGGCCGACGCCCGCTCGAGCACCGTGCGCGCGACCGCCATGTCATGGAGCCGCCTGGCCGGATCGCGCTCCAGGCAGGAGCGAAGGAGGTCCCGCACCGACGCGGGTGTCTCGATCGGAAGCTGGTCCCACTTGGGACCACGCCTGAGGACCGCCTCCATCGCGTGCTCCGGGCTCCCGCCGTAGACCCGGGAGCCGGTGAGGCATTCGAAGAGGAGGCAGCCGAACACGAAGACGTCGCTCCGGCGGTCCTCGCCGAGGCCGCGCACCTGCTCCGGGCTCATGTACCCCGGCGTGCCGACGGTCGCCCCGGGGAGGGCGAGGTCGGCGGTGTCGCTGCCCGCCTCGTCGTCCGCGGTGGTGATCTTCGCGAGACCGAAGTCGAGCACCTTCACGATCCCCTGTGGGGTGACCATGACGTTGGCCGGCTTGAGATCGCGGTGCACGACCCCGCGCTGGTGCGCCGCCTCGAGCGCCGACGCGACCTGCACCGCCACCTTGAGCGCCGCGCCGACCGCGAGCGGGCCATGGCGGAGCCGCGCGGCGAGCGTCTCTCCTTCGACCTTTTCGAGGATGAGCAGGCGCTCTCCGCGCCGGTTCACCTCGAGGCTGTAGATCATGGCGATGTTGGGGTGATGGAGCTTTCCGAGCGCCCGCGCCTCGCGCTGGAGACGGGCCACCCGCTGGGGGTCGGAGGCCATCTCCTGGGGGACGATCTTGATGGCGACAGGGCGTCCCAGGCGGAGGTCGACGGCCGAGAAGACACGGCCCATCCCTCCGGCGCCCAGCTCGGGACCGAACTGGTAGCGCGAGGACGACGACTCGTCCGGCTGGTGCGGCATTCGGCAGCCCCCCGGTCGCCGAAGATCGTGCGGCGCGAGGGCGCCGCGCGTGTGGCTCAGCTCGGCCGCGGCGGGCTCATCGCCTCGAAGGCCGCGTCGAGCGCCTCGTGGTCTCCCACGAGGACGAGGATGTCTCCCGGCCGGAGCTCGTACTCGGGACCGGGCCCGAGCGTGTGCGTCCCCTCCCGCACGACGGCGATGATGAGCGCCCTCGTCCGTCCGCGCAAGTCGAGGGACGCGAGGGTCCGGCCCACGGCCGGGGAGTCGGGCTCCAGGTAGAAGGTGTCGGTGGTCGCGCCGGCGATCATCCGGGAGACCGAGGACATGAGCGCCCCGGTGATGTCCCCGCCCCGGAGGAAGCTGTACCCCTCGCGCCGGAGCGCCATTTCTTGAAGTCGCACGATGTTGGCAGGTACGTGGTAGTGGCGGAGCACCCGGGCGAGGATCGCGATCGAGGTCTCGAACTCCTCCGGGATCACCTCGTCGGCCCCGAGCCGCGTCAGCTCCGCCACCTCGGCGACCTGGCGCGTCCGGGCGATGATGTGCGCGCCCGGGTGGATCGTCCGCACCTGGTGGACCGCGAAGCGGGTGGCGGCGGGATCGGAGATCGCGAGCACGACGACGGAGGCGCGATCGACGCCGCTCGCGCGCAGGGACTCGGCCCTCGAGATGTCGCCGAACTGGATGTGCTCCCCCTCGGCGCGGGCCCGGCGGATGATCGCGGTGTCCAGCTCGAGCACGACGTACGGGATGCCGAGCTCGCGGAGCGCTCGCGCCACGTTCCGCCCGTTCACGCCGTAGCCCGCGACGACGACGTGGCCGGAGAGGGCGGGCGCGGCCTGGAGGGACGCGGCGTCTTGGGCGTCGTGGGCCACCGACGCTCCGCCAGTCGCGCCCGCGACAGCCGCGGCGCCCGCGGCCCCCGCGCGGCCACCCTCGTCCCGGACCGGCAACAGGCTGGGCGCGTTTCGCGCACGCGCACCCGTCCACGCCGCGAACCGGATCAGGAAGGGCGTGAGCGCGAGGGAGAGCACCGCCACCGCGAGCATGATCTGCGACTGCGCCGGATCGAGGAGCCCCTCCCGCTGACCGACCGACGACAGCACGAACGAGAACTCCCCCACCTGGGCGAGCGAGATGCCGACGACCAGCGCGATCCGGAGCGGGTAGCCCATGGCGCGCACCACGCCCCCCGCGACGAACGCCTTGAGCGCGAGCGTCAGGACGAGCACCGCGAGGATCAGGCCCGGCCGCGCCGCGAGGAACGAGGGATCGAGGAGCATCCCCATCGAGATGAAGAAGAGGCTGCTGAAGAGATCGCGGAACGGGATCACCTCGGCCACGATCTGATGGGCGTACTCCGACTCGCTCACGAGGAGCCCGGCCACGAACGCGCCGAGCGC
>JAEHDN010000056.1 GCA_016880395.1 Candidatus Eiseniibacteriota bacterium | reverse complement strand
GCCCGTCCGTGGCGTCGTCTTCGAGACCGCGGCCCACGAGGTGCACGAACACGGTCTCCAAGGTTGGCTCCGATTTCGTCAGGTTGAGGACCGGCGCTCCTCGATCGCGGAGCCGGCCCAGCACCTCGCCGATCACCTGGTCCTCGATGACGGCCACCCGGAGCTGGATCGCCCCGGTCGCGGGGTGCGCGTGATGCGAGAGGGACCGAACCCCCCGCACCTCGCGCAGGTCCTCGAACGTGGCCGACGCCGTCCCGATCTGGAGCTCGAAGACCGGCTCGCTCGACAGGGCGCGCTTCAGCGCGCGCGGCGTGTCGAGCGCCAGGATTCGCCCGCGGTCGATGATCGCCACCCGCCCGCACAGCTCGTCCGCCTCGACCATGTAGTGCGTCGTGAGGAGCACGGTCCGGTGAGGACTCTCCTCGAGCCATCGCGTGACGAAGGCGCGGATGTCCCGCGCCGCCTCGACGTCCAGGCCGAGCGTCGGCTCGTCGAGGAAGACGATCTCGGGATCGCTCATGAAGGCCCGGGCGAAGTTGAGCTTCTGCTTCATCCCCGTGGAGAGCCCCGAGAGGAGCGCGTCCGCCTTGGGTCCGAGACCGGTCACCTCCATCAGCACATCCGCACGGCGGCGGGCCTCCGCGCGCGGCACGCCGTAGAGGCGAGCGAAGAGGAGGAGCGTCTCGCGCACGGTCAGGATTCCGTAGCCCGAGGTGTCTCCGCCCGAGACCATGTTGATCCGGCGGCGGACCTGGAGCGGGTCGGCGACCACGTCATACCCGGCCACCGCCGCCGTCCCCGTCGTCGGGAGGAGGAGCGTGGTGAGGATCTTGATGAGGGTCGTCTTGCCGGCGCCGTTCGGGCCGAGCAGCCCGAAGCACTCGCCTCGCTCGACGCGGACGTCCACCCCCTCGAGGGCGTGCACCTCCGCCTGGCGCCGGCGGGCGCGGAACAGGCGCGTGAGTCCGCGCGTCTCGATGGCCGGTGCGGCCGGAGCGCTCGGGGTCACTTCTTGAAGATCTTCTCGAGCGCTTCCTGCGCCTTGCGGATCGGGTCGGGAACCGTCGTGTCGGCGCGGGCGGGCGTCTTCCTCGCCGCGTGGGCGGACGTATCGGCGCGCGCGCTCTCCGGCCTGGACGCGGCCCGAGCGGTGTCCGCGCGCGCCGTGTCCGGGCGATTGCCGCCGCCCATGATGCGCTGGAAGAGATCCTTCGCGAGCCCCTTCCCGGCCGCTTCCATCGTGGACTCGGCCTTCAGGGAGACCTTGGGCGAGGTCACGGTTCCGGTGATGGCGACGCGGATCGGAAGGCGGCCCTGCTCGTCGCGGGCGTAGTTCGCGAACCGACCCAGAGCGCTGCTCGACGTGACGCGCCCGGGCGCGAGGCGGAGCAGGAGATCGAGATCGAGCGTGTGGTCGAAACCGGCCGAGCCGGCCAGCGCCATCAGGTCCTTGCCGAGCGCGCCGTCCACCTGATGGAGCACGAGCCTCCCCTTCTCGATCCGGGCCGAGTAGCGGAGCGACTTGAACACGAGATCATCCAGCGAGCCCGGCCCGTTGACCGCTCCGAGCGCCCGCCGGAGGGCTCCGATGGTCGGGGTCTCGAGGATCTTGCCCTCCTCCACGTTGCCCTGGAGCGCTCCGGTGATCGAGTTCATGGCGGCAAGCCCCGGAAGCCCGGCTCCCGCGATGTCCGCCTGCCCGTTCGCGAATCCGGTGAGCCCCAGACTGAGCGGGAGCATGCCGGCGACGAACTCCCGCACCGGCACCCGCTTCATCTCGAAGTGCACCGCGTAGGACGGAGCGCGCACCACGTCCTTGACCTCGACCTTTCCCGTGATCGTGCCGGTCCCGATGTCCCCCTGGATCGGCGAGGCAAGGAGCTTGTCCGCGGCGAACTGGATCGGCGCCGAGAGATTCCGGATGGTCAGATTGCCCGAGTGCACCTCGCCGATCGTCACCATGCCGTCGAAGGCCCTCAGGGGAATCGCGGGCGGCGGCGGCGGGGCCTTGGCGTCCTTCCCTTTCCCCTTCTCCTCCGCGGCGCGTGGATTCGCCCACTCCTCGGCCACGAAGCGATCCATCGACGCGCGGAACGTCCCGGTGCCGAGCGGCTTGCCCTGGCGCACCGAACCGGTCAGCGCGATGGCCGACGAGCCGACCCGCGCCGTCATGGAGCGAACGTTCGCGGTCTGCTGGTCCCCGTCGATGTGAAACTGGAGGCCCGTGACCGGGCGCTGGAGACCCGTCACCGACCCGCTCAGATCCTTCCCCGTGATGGTCCAGCGCACGACGGGAGCCGCCGGGGGCTCGAGCGTGAAGGTCGCGCCCACGTCAAGCGTTCCGAGGGTCCAGACCGGGGTGTTGGGCATGACTCCGTTGAGCCGCGTCGCGGGGGCGCTCACGTGGAGCGTGCCGTGGGATCCGCCTCCGGGAGCGGTCGATCCCGAGGCCGCGGTGGCCATCGACACCCCTGAGCCGTTTCCCGTCGCCTCGAGCGTGAACTTCTGGTCCGCCGTGGTGGCGTAGGTCGCCTGCACGCGGTCGAGCGAGAACCGGTTCGGACCGGCCTCGATCGCGAGCGGCTGGAGGTTTGCCTCGCCCTTCTGCACCATCGCCTCGGACGTGCCCCCGATGCGAATCGTCCAGGATGCCTTCGTGCGCCAGGCGGCCGGGCTGCTCGGTGCGAGCGAACGGAACGCCTCGTCGCTCGACTTGAGCTCCTGCGGCTTGCCGATGATCACGAGCGCGAGCGGGATGGCGCCGCCGTCGGCGGGAGGCTTCCCGAACGATCCCGATAGCTCGCTCGTGAGCGCGCCCAGCTCGATGTGACCCTGCGTGAACTCGTACCTCGTGCCCCGGTCGCGGGGCTCGAGCGTCGCGGTCGCATGGAGAGGGCCCGGCAAGCGCACGAATCTCCCCCGCGCGGAGGGCTTCCAGAAGAGGCTGTCTCCACTCGCCTCCACCCGCGCGCTCCGCAGGGCCTCCAGGCTCCCCTGGATATCGACGTGCCCCGCGAGCCCACGCACGTCGTAGCCGGATCCGAAGCGGTCCCGGCTCCGCAGATTGATGCGATCGAAATCGAGGCGCGGTAGCTGGAACGAGAAGGGCCCGCGCCCATGCTTGAGGCCGCCCTCGCCCGGCGGCTTGGCGCGCTCGAACATCGCGATGCCTGCCCCATTCACGCGGGCCGCATCCACCTCCACGCGCCGGAGGAGGAGCGGCAGGAGCTTGAAGCGGACGAACACCTCGCCGATGCGTCCATCGAGGCTTGGATCTCCGTGCCCCTCGGCCGGCATGCGCACGGTCATGCCCTCGATCTTCACACCGAAGGAGAGGCCCTGGAGACCTGGGGTGAGCCGCTTCCACCGGACCGTCGCTCCCTGGCTCTTCGACGCCATCCGCATCGCTTCCGCCTGAATCCAGTCTTTGGGCAGGAGGAGCCACGCAGCCAGGTAGACGAGCACGACGAGCCCCACCAGCGAGCCGACGGTGATCAGGAGGATTCGCTTCGAGCGGGACGCCGCCCTGCGCGGCGCGGGAGCCTTGGGAGTCTCGGCCATGGGTCAGCCCTTCGCGGAGCCCTCGTCGTAGAACGAGCGGACCTCGTCGGCCACGCGGCCGATCTGATCCGGTGTGATCCCCGGGTAGAGCGGCAGGGAGAGCACCTCGCCAGCGAGCCGCTCGGCCACGGGGAACGCGCCGGGCCCGTGTCCCAGGTGCGCGAACGCGGGCTGGAGATGGAGCGGGATCGGATAGTAGACGCGGGTGGCGATGCCGCGCGCGCGCAGGTGCGCCTGGAGCGCGTCCCGGCGGGGCGCCCGGATCGTGAACTGATGATAGGTGTGCCTCGCCCCAGCGGGCTCCTCGGGCAGCGTCACCGGCGTCCCCGCGAGCGCGGTGCGGTACACCGCCGCCGCCTCGCGCCGCGCCGCGATCCACGTGTCGAGATGGCGGAGCTTGGTGCGCAGGAACGCCGCCTGAAGAGCGTCGAGCCTCGCGTTGGTCCCGACCGCCGTGTGCCGGTAATCTCCCGCGTCGCCCTGGCGCGAGAGGAGCCGGATGCGCGCGGCCACGTCGTCCCGGTCGGTCACGAACGCGCCCGCATCGCCGAGCGCGCCGAGGTTCTTGGTCGGGAAGAAGCTGAGCGTGGCCCCGGCGCTGGCCTTCCCCACGGGCACGTCGCGGTCGGTGGCGCCGATCGCCTGCGCGGCGTCCTCGACGAGCGGAATGCCGCCTGCATCCGCGAGGCGGACGAGGGGCGCGAGATCACACGCGAGACCGTAGAGGTGGACGGGCAGGATCGCCTTCGTTCTTGGCCCGATGCGTGAGGCGACCGACTCCGGGTCGAGCCCGAACCGTCTCGGCTCCACGTCGGCGAACACGGGGCGGGCCCCGGAATGTGCGACGGCGCTCGCGGTGGCGAAGTAGGTGAACGCGGGCAGGATCACCTCGTCCCCCGGCTCGACGCCGAGGGCCTGGATGGCGAGCGTGATCGCCGAGGTCCCGGAGGAGAGCCCGATCGCGTGCCGGAGACCGCATGTGGCGGCGAGCTCGCGCTCGAATGCATCGTGCTCGGCTCCCAGGATGAACTGCCCCGAGGCAAGCACCCGCTCGAAGTCGCGCTTCAGCTCGTCCGCGATCTCCCGATGGGCCACGCTGAGGTCGAGGAGTGGGACCGCGGAGGTCGCGCCGCTCGGCGGCGCGGGCGCCCCTGGCGCCGCCTTCATGAGCGCGCCCCGCGCGGCTCGACCTCGGCGCGCGATTCCCGGTGCGCGGCGCGCAGCGCGTCGAGGAGCCGCTCACGCTCGCGATAGAGCCTCCGGACCGGGCGCGCCTCGTGTTTCGAGAGCGCATAGGCGGCGAGGATCGGGAGCGCGATGGTGGAGTCGACATAGGCGACAACGGCATCCGGGAGGCGGTCGGGGTCGATCTTGCCCCAGCTCACGGCCTCGCCCGGCGTCGCCCCGGAGAGTCCGCCCGTGTCCACGCGCGCGTCCGTGATCTGCAGGAAGTAGTCGTGCCCTTCCTCCTCGATGCCGAGCACCTCCTGGATCTGAGGCTCGGTCTGGAGCGCGAAGTTCTTGGGGGATCCGCCACCGAGGATGAGGATCGCGCTCTTCCCCCCCGACTTCTTCGCGCCGTAGACGATCGCGGCCGTCTCGTTCACGTCGCGGAAGACGTCCCAGTGCATGGCGGACCCGCCGAGCCATAGCTCGGCCGCGTTCATGCCGATCGAGCTGTCCCCAGGGGACGACGTGTAGACCGGCACGTCGAGCGCGTGCGCCTGGGCGAGGAGCGAGGTCTCCTTCTGGCCGAGCGCGCGCTCGCGCTCGAGCACGTAGCGGCCCACGCGGTGGTGGAACTCGGCCGTTCCCATCGGCTGGCGGAACTCGGGAGCCCGCATCACCTCGCGGAAGAAGGCGTCGGTCGAGAGGAGCACGTCGTAGTCGAAGAAGATGTCGAAGATGCGGACGATACCCTGCTCCCGGAGCACCACGTCGTCCACGTTCGAGCGCCCCTGGTGCATCGTGAGGCCGATGCCGAAATGGGTGTCGTGGTAGAGGTTGGCGCCCGTCGAGATGATCCAGTCGACGAAGCCGCTCTGGAGGAGCGGGATCAGACAGGAGCGTCCCAGCCCGGCCGGCGTGAGCGCGCCGCTCAGCGTGAGCCCGACGGTCACGTCCGGCTCGAGCATCTTCTCCACGAGCAGGCGGCATCCCTCGCGGAGCCGCGCGCCGTTGTAGGCCAGGAACGTCGAGTCGACGAGCTGGTCGACCGTGATGCCGGGCCGGATGGGGTCCGGCGCGATCTTCGGTCCCTTGGAAATGGTCGGCTTGGCGGCGGCCATCATGCTCTCCCGTAGATGGGGATCAGCGCCCCGGACACGGCCGAGGCCGCGTCCGAGGCGAGAAAGGCGAGGAGCGCCGCGACCTGCTCGGGGCGCACCCAATCGTCGAATCGGGCCTTCGGCATCGAGACCCGGTTCGCCTCGGTGTCGATGACGCTGGGAAGGATCGCGTTCGCGGTGACGCCGTCTTTCCGGAGCTCGCGCGCGAGCGTCCCGACCAGTCCGTGGAGTCCCGCCTTCGAGGCCGCGTAGGCCGCAGCTCCGGCGGAGAACTCGACCGCGCCCCGGGACGAGACGAAGAGAAGGCGTCCCGACCCCGTGCGCTTCGCGTGCGGGATCACATGCTTCGCCGCCCAGAAGGCGGAGAGCAGGTTGAGGTCGATCATGCCGCGCACGTCGCGCGCCTCCATGCGCTCCACGTCCACGCCTCCCTTGTACCCTCCCGCGATGTGCGCGAGGACCCGGATGCCGCCGAGCGTCGACGCGGCCTCAGCCGCCGCGCGGGCGACGGAGCTCTCATCGGTCACGTCGGCGACCATGCCGCGGAGCGCCCCCGATCGGCCAGCGTCCTCGTGCGCGCTCGCCAGCGCCTTCCATTCAGACTCGGAGCGATACGGCACCGCGACCCGGTATCCGTCCGCCAGGAAGCGTGCCACGACGGCACGCCCCACGCCCCCCGTGCCGCCGGTGATGAAGGCCGTGTTCTCCGCGGGGCTCACGCTCGGACCCGCGCCGACTCAGGGCGTCGCATAGCGCGCAGTATACCGTGGCGTCTCCGCGACCCGCCAGAGTCCCTCCCGCGGGGCCCAGCCGATCGGCGTTCCCGCGACGCGGATCTCCACCTGCCCGGCGCGCCTAGCGCCGAGGCGGACCCGTTCCCCGGCCCCGAGAAGGACCGGCGCGCGGGACGGTTCGTCCGGGCCGCGCTCGACGGCGAGCTGGCGAGCGACGACCACGGCCTCGGGGTGCACCGCCTCGTCGCGCGCACGCGCGAGAAGCCATGCACTGACCGCAGTGCCCGCGACGATCGCGACGAGCGCCGCGTGCGAGGACGCGCGCGGAAGTCGTCCGAGACGGCCGGCGATTCCGACGGCGCTCCCGAGGAGGAGGAGAAGCGCCCCGATCCACGCGAGCTCGGTCGTGGAGAGAGGCAGGCTCGGCGGCGTCTCGCTGCCCTCCGCCTCCTCGACGCCCCTGGCGCGCGCCGCGGCAGCGGTCGCCTGGACGAGATTGACATGGATATCGCGCGCGCGCGGCTCGAGCCTCGCGGCTGCGGTGAGAAACGCCACCGCGGGGCCCACATCGCCACGGTCGAGCGCCTTCGTACCTGCGTTGTAGAGGACGTCGGCGCGTGGCGCCGGCTCGTGTGTTCGAGTCGAATCCGGTGCCTGGGTCGCGCCCCTGGCTGCGAGAACGGCCATCACGAAGACCGCCGTGAGCGTGAGGCGGCGGATCACGCGAGCCCCTCGCGGTACCGGCGAGCGAGGCTCGCGGCCGCGGCCATGTCGGCCGAGGCGCTCGCGGCGCGCGCGTCCGGAGGCGCGTACGCGAGCCGGTCGAGCCGCTCGAGGAGCGCCGTCCACTCGGCGGCCTCCTCGGCGGGCATGCCCGCCGCGACGAGGCGGGCCACGGATTCGGTCAGCGGAAGGCCCTCGATGTCAGCGGCGTAGCGCAGCTCCGCCGCGCGGCGAAGGAGCGTCGCCGCGCGGGCCGGCGCTGGCGTCCCGGGCGCCGCCGGCTCGCCGGAGCGACGGAGCTCCCGCTCGATCTCCTCCCGCTCCCG
>JAEHDN010000354.1 GCA_016880395.1 Candidatus Eiseniibacteriota bacterium | reverse complement strand
GGGCGGGATCCATCCCGACCCGCACAAGCGGGACACGGCGGAGCGGCCGATCGAGCCGATGACGCCGCCTCCACCCGAGGTGTGGCTCCATCTCTCGCAGTCGATCGGCGAGCCCGCCGTCCCGCTCGTGAAGAAGGGGGACAAGGTGGTCCGCGGGCAGAAGATCGCCGAGGGGGCCGAGTTCGGGGTTCCGCTCCACGCCACGATCTCCGGGAAGGTGCGGCCAATCGACCGCCGCCCCCACCCGACGCTCGTGACGGGGGAGTCGATCGCGATCTTGAGGGAGAGCGAGGAGGAGCTGGAGTTTCCCGAGGATCCGGGCTGGCGCGGCATCGGTCGGGAGGAAGCGCTCGCGCGGATCCGCGAGGCCGGGATCGTGGGGCTCGGCGGCGCCGCGTTCCCGACCTTCCGCAAGCTCACGCCTCCCACCGGCACGACCATCGACACGCTGATCCTGAACGGCGCCGAATGCGAGCCCTACCTCACCTCGGACTACAGGCTCATGCTGGCCGAGGCCGAGGCGATCGTCGAGGGGGCACTCGCCATGGCGCGCATCCTCGGCGTGCCGCAGGTGCTCGCCGGGGTCGAGGCGGACAAGATGCCCGCCGTGGAGGCGCTGCGGCAGGCGGCGCGCAACATTCCGCGGGACGGGACCGAGTTCGAGGTGGTGCCCTGCGAGGTGCGCTATCCCCAGGGCGCCGAGCGGCAGCTCGTCACGTCCCTCACCGGGCGCAGCTATCCGCCGCGCGCGCTCCCCTCGGCGGCCAGGGTCCTCGTGCAGAACGTGGCGACCGCGCACGCGGTCTACCATGCGCTCCGCTATCGCCGCCCGCTCCTCGACCGCGTGGTCACGGTCACCGGACCGGGCGTGATCACGCCGCGCAATCTCCGCGTTCCGATCGGGACGCTCCTTCAAGCGGTGGTCGACTCCTGCGGCGGCATGAGCCCGGCGACGACGCGCGTGGTCGGCGGCGGCCCGATGATGGGGCGCGCGCTGCCGCGGCTCGATCTGCCGGTCATCAAGGGGATGAACGGGCTCCTCCTCCTCACCGGGCGCGGCCCGCTCGAGGAGGGCTACGGCCCGTGCATCCAGTGCGGGCGCTGCCTCGAGGCCTGTCCGCTCGGACTCGAGCCCGACCAGGTCTCGATCCGGATCGAAGCCGGGCGCACGCTCGACAGCGAGCCCTTTGGACCGCGCGAGTGCTTCGAGTGCGGCTGCTGCACGTACGTCTGCCCCTCGGGGCGCCCGCTCCTCCAGTTCATGCAGGTCGCGAAGTCCGCGCTCCGGCGCGTGCCGCCGCCGGGAGGGAAGGCGTGAGCGAGACCCCGGCAGTGGCCAAGCCGTTCGTCATCGCGCCCGGGCCGCACGTCCGGTCGGCCGACTCCACCACGCGCATCATGTGGACGGTCAACGCGGCGCTCGCTCCGGCCGCGCTCTGGGGGATCCTCGTGTTCGGGCCTCCGGCGCTCTGGGTGATCACGGGCTCGGTCGCGGGCGCCGTGGGCGCGGAGCACCTGATCGGCCGCGCGCTCGGGAGCCGCACGTCGGTGCGCGACGGGAGCGCCTTCTGCACCGGGCTCCTCCTCGCGCTCACGCTCCCGCCCGCGCTCCCCGCGTGGGCCGCGCTCCTCGGCGGGATCTTCGGAATCGCCTTCGCGAAGATGATCTTCGGCGGACTCGGCTACAACATCTTCAACCCCGCGCTCATCGGACGCGCGTTTCTCATGGGCACCTTTCCCCTCCCGATGACGTCCGGCTGGACCCCCGCGGCGCCATGGATGACTGGAGTGGATGCGGTCACGACCGCGACGCCCTTGAACGCGCTCCGGGAGCGCGGGGTGCAAGCTGCCCTCGATCTCGCGGGCGGATCCGGCTCGCCGTGGGCCGGGCTCCTGCTCGGGCTCCGGCCCGGATCGATCGGCGAGGTGTCGGTGCTGCTCCTACTCGTGGGCGGCGCGGTGCTGATCGCGCGGCGCGTGATCACGCCGGTGATCCCGCTCAGCGTCGTCGCGGGCCTCGCCCTGACGACCGCGCCGACCGGACTCCTCCCGCTCCATCTCCTCTCGGGCGGGCTCTGGCTCGGCGCCCTCTTCATGGCGACCGATTACGTGACCTCGCCGAGCACCCGGAGCGGCCAGATCGTCTTCGGCCTCGTGATCGGGATCCTGACGGGCATCATCCGGCTCTTCGGCGGATACCCGGAGGGGATCTGCTACGCGATCCTCCTCGCGAACACCGTGGTGCCCGCGCTCAACCTCTGGTTCCGGCCGCGCCGCGTGGCGCTGGTGGGAGCACCCTCGTGAGCGCCCCGCGCGCGAACGGGCACGCCGCGGCGGGCGGGAGCGGCGCGGCGGGCGCGAGCGGCGCCCCGCCGAAAGGCGAGTGGCTCCCGATCGTCGCCTCCATGACCGTCACCTGCGCGCTCGGCGCGGCGGTCCTCGGCGGGGTCTACCTCGCCACCGACCGCTACGCCGAGCAGGCGCACGTGCAGGGAGAGCGCCGGGCGGTGACCGAGCTCCTCGACCTCGACGCCGGCGCGCAGGTCCGCGAGGTGCGCCAGTACCTCACCCCCGCGCGCGACCGCGTCGTCTACCGGACCGCCGATCGGGAGCTCGTCTTCTCGCTCGACGGCGCGCTCGTCCATCAGGGCGCGGCCCCCGCGAGCGCCGACGGGCTGATCCCGCTGGGACGCGTGTTCGTCGCGGGCCGGGGCGGCCCCCCCTCCGGCTACGTCGTCGAGGGAGAGACCCGCGGCTACAAGAACCGGATCCGCTTCTTCGTGGCTCTCGACTCGTCCTGGGAGATCGCGGGCGTCCGCGTGCTCGAGCACGAGGAGGACCCAGGGCTCGGCGCCGAGGTGGCGACGCCCTGGTTCCAGGGGCAGTTCGTGGGCCGGCCACTCGCATCCATGTCGGACCTGGACGTGACGCGCGACCCGATGCCCGAGGACTGGCGCTCGGCGCTCAAGGATTTGAAGCGCGTGGCGCCCCAGGCCTGGGCGGAGCGCTACGGCCCCCTGCGCGAGCGCGAGCAAGGGAAGCCGGTCTATGCGGTGACCGGCGCCACGATCTCGAGCCGGGCCCTGACCGACGGCGTCCGCGCCACGGTGCTCCACTTCCGCCGGCGGTGGGAACTCGTCGCGCCGCGCCTGGAGGCATCCCGATGAGCGGCGGCCAGCCCATCGTCCTGATCGAGCGCCCGCCCAGCGCGTGGTCGCTCCTCAAGAACGGCATCTTCTCGGAAAACCCGGTCTTCCGGCTCGCGCTCTCGCTCTGCCCCGCGGTCGCCGTCACGACCACCGTCT
>JAEHDN010000353.1 GCA_016880395.1 Candidatus Eiseniibacteriota bacterium | reverse complement strand
CCCGACCTGAGCGGCCTGCCTGTGTCCGCCTGACACGCGTGACGTCACGACTGTCCGTGTGAATGACAGCGTGACGCCATGCAAAGCCGGCCTCCGTGGACGCTCGAATCAACTAAGCGCCCGATTGTATTGATCTTCTCCCCAGACGATGACCCCTGGCCTCTTGCGGTTGGCCTTGCCCTTGCGTGAGGGACGGGTATGCCCCTCCGCCCGACACGGCGCCGACTCGGCGAAATCCTGCTGCAGGCAGGCACCATTTCAGCTGAAGCCCTCCAGGCCGCTCTCGCCCGATGCGAGGAAACGAAGGAACGAATCGGCGAGGCGCTCGTCGCCATGGGCGCGGCGACCCGCTACGACGTCCTGGCGGCGCTGGCGCTTCAGTGGGAGCTGCCGTTCCTGTTTCACGAGGAGATTCCCTCGGCGCTGCCGATCGTGAAGAACCTGTCGCCGAAGTATCTCCGCCAGTACCTCGTCTGTCCCATCGAGATCGAGGGATCGACGCTGACTCTGGCAACCGCGGATCCCACCAGCCCGCTCGTGCCAGACGATTTGCGCATGCTCGGCTTCGAGCTCAAGCTCTGCGTCTCCACCCCCAGCGCGATCCTCGAAGCCATCGAGCGCAACTATGGCGACAGCGCGTCGACCCCGCTCCGGAGGATCGTCGACACCATCGGCGCAGGCGAGGGGAGCGGCGAAGGGCTGGACGACGTCACGGTGCTGCGGAACATGGCCTCCGAGGCCCCCGTGGTCCGCCTGGTCAACCTCCTGATCGAAGAGGCCGTCAAGACCGAGGCGTCGGACATTCACATCGAGCCGTTCGAGGACGAGCTTCGCGTCCGGTACCGCATCGATGGAATCCTCTACGATCAGGAATCCCCGCCGCGCCGGCTCCAGGCCGCGCTCACATCCCGCGTCAAGCTCATGGCGGAGATGAACATCGCGGAGCGCCGCCTGCCCCAGGACGGCCGGATCCGCGTCACTGCCGGCGAGCGGCTCATCGACATCCGCGTCTCCACCATCCCGACCGTTTACGGCGAGTCGATCGTGATGCGCTTGCTGGACCGCACCTCGGCCTTCGTCCCCTTCGACAGGCTGGGCTTCGATCCGGCAACGGCCAAGGTCTTCGCGAAGCTGATCCAGCGCCCTCACGGCATCCTCCTCGTCACGGGGCCGACGGGCTCGGGGAAGACGACGACGCTGTATGCGGGCCTCGACAAGATCAATCTCCCGGAGAAGAAGATCATCACGGTCGAGGATCCCGTCGAGTATCAGCTGGAGGGCGTCAACCAGATTCCGGTCAGGTCGAAGATCGGGCTCTCCTTCGCCACCGGACTCCGTTCCATCGTCCGCCAGGACCCGGACGTGATCATGGTGGGCGAGATCCGAGACTTGGAGACGGCCGAGATCGCCATTCAGGCGGCGCTCACCGGCCACCTCGTCCTCTCCACGCTTCATACGAACGACGCACCGAGCGCGGTCACGCGGCTGCAAGACATGGGCGCCGAGCGGTACCTCCTGGCCTCCGTGCTTGAGGGCGTGCTGGCCCAGCGGCTCGTCCGGCAGATCTGCGCGCAATGCGCGGCACCGTATGATCCGAGCCCCATCGACCTGCTGAGCATCGGCGTCACCGAGCCGCCCTCGGTGCAGCTCTACCGCGGCAAGGGCTGCACGGCGTGCCGGGGGACCGGTTACCGGGGACGAACGGGCATATATGAGCTGTTCACGGTCGACGAGGGGTTAAGGCGTCTCATCATGACGAAGGCCCCGGCCGGCGAGCTCCGTCGCTATGCTCTCGCCAAGGGCATGGTGACGCTGCGCCAGGATGGATGGGCCAAGGTCTGCGCCGGGATCACGACGGTGGAGGAGATCGCCCGCGTGGCCCAGGAAGACGCCGAGATCGACATGCCCCTGGTCGAGGTCGAGGCGCCCGCGCCGGTCCTATCGCTGGCGGATCGCGGTCGGAGAACGGGCAACCGGACAACGGCCCGCGCGTCAACGGCAAGACGAACGTAGCCTAGACGGGGTCAGGTCTTGCAATTCAGCATTTGTCCTCTGCAGGGAGGAAATGCGTGATTGCAAGACCTGACCCCAGGATCAGAAGTCGCGGACGAGCTGGAGCAGGCGACCGAGCGTGGCGAGGCGCTCATCGAGCGTGTCGCCTGCGGGCTCGACGCGGAGCGTGGTGATACCGGCCTGGCGGTAAGCCTCGAGGCGCTTGCGTACCATCGCCTCCGTGCCGAGGAGATTGGTCTTGAGCACCAGCTCGTCGGGCACGCGCGCAGTCGCCTCGTCCCTG
>JAEHDN010000055.1 GCA_016880395.1 Candidatus Eiseniibacteriota bacterium | reverse complement strand
GTGCTCGACCGCCCGCGCCACGAGGAGCTGATCCAGAAGATCCGCCGCACGGGCGCCCGCATCCACCTGATCCCGGACGGCGACGTCTCCGCCGCCATCGCGACCTCGCTCGACTCGACCGGCGTCGACGTGCTCGTCGGCACCGGAGGCGCGCCCGAAGGCGTGCTGGCCGCGGCAGCGCTCCGCTGTCTCGGCGGCTCGCTCCAGGGCCGGCTTCTCTTCCGGAGCGACGAGGAGCGCGCCCGGGCGCGCACGATGGGAATCACCGATTACGGCCGGATCTACCGCGAGACCGATCTCGCGTCCGGCGATTCGATCACCTTCGCCTCGACCGGCGTCACGGACGGCGACATGCTGGACGGCGTGCGCTTCACCGGAAACGGCGCCGAGACCCATTCGATGGTGATGCGCGTGAAGACCGGCACGGTCCGCACCATCCGGACGCAGTACCGGGACACGCACTCCTGGGACGGCCAGCCTCCCGAGCTGGCCCGCGCGGGCGAAGCCCGGGGCTGAGCCGGCGCACGTGACGGCGACATCGCCGCTCGACATCCTGGCCATCGGGGCCCATCCCGACGACGCCGACATCAGCTGCGGTGGCACCCTGGCGCTCGCCGCCTCGCAGGGCTTCACGGCCGGAATCCTCGACCTCACGCGCGGCGAGATGGGCACGAACGGCACGCCGGAGGTACGCGATGCCGAGGCCGCCGATGCGGCGCGGATCCTGAACCTCGCGGGCCGGTGGAACGCCAATCTCCCGGACGGCGCCATCCACGCGATGGACCACGCGCAGGAGCGCGCGCTGGTGACCTGGATCCGCCGGCTGCGCCCCGCGGTGCTGCTCTCCCACTTCCATCAGGACCGCCATCCCGATCACGTCCAGGCGTCCCTGCTCGTGGAGCGCGCGTGGTATCTCGCGGGCCTCGTGCAGTACCCGGCGGAAGGAGCCGCGTTCCGGCCCAATGCGCGGTGGTACTTCGCCTCGAGGATCGGCTTCCATCCATCGGTCGTGGTGGACGTGACGTCGACCTGGGAGGCGAAGCAGATGGCGATCCTCGCGCACCGGAGCCAGGTGGTGCGGGAGGGACCGAAAGCCCGCGTGACCGCGCTGAACGATCCCGAGTTCCTGACCCGGATCGAGTCGCGGCTTCGTCACTTCGGCGGGATGATCGGAGTCCGCTACGGCGAGCCTTTCCTGTCGGACATGCCGCTCGGCGTGGACTCGCTCGCCGCGCTCGTCGGTGCCCCCAAGCCCACCCCGGGGGCGTTCACGGGGTAGGGAGTCCCTACCCCTTCTTCCTCCGTAGCGCTCTCTCCGCCGCGGCGATCACGTCGGGCGACTTGATCCCGAAGGCGGCCATCAGCTCTTCCTGCTTCCCCGAGCGTCCGAACCGGTCGTGCACCGCGACCAGCTCCATCGGCACGGGGTGCGTGCGCACCACGACCTCGGCAACAGCGCCGCCGAGACCGCCGTTCACCTGGTGCTCCTCGGCCGTCACGATCGCGCCGCACTCCCGCGCGGCCCGCTCGATCGCGTCGACGTCGATCGGCTTGAGCGTGTGCATGTTCACGACCCGCGCCTGGATGCCCCGCTCGGCGAGCGCGTCGGCGGCCACCAGCGCCTCGTAGACCATCACGCCGCAGGCGATCAGGGCGATGTCCTTCCCTTCCCGCAGCACGTTCGCCTTGCCGAGCGTGAAGGGAGTGTTCGCGTCGGTCACGACCGGCACCGGCTCGCGCCCGAAGCGGATGTAGTTGGGGTGCGGATCGTCGGCCATGGCGATGGTCGCCTTCTTCGTCTCCCAGTAGTCGCACGGCACGATCAGCTTCATGTTGGGGATCGAGCGGACGATCGCGATCTCCTCCATGGCCTGGTGCGTCGCGCCGTCCGGCCCGACGCTGATGCCGCCGTGCGCGCCGCCGATCTTCACGGGCAGGTCGGTGTAGGCGACCGTGACCCGCATCTGGTCCGCGCTCCGGCACGAGGCGAACGCGCCGTACGTCGCGAGGTACGGGATCTTCCCGAGTGCGGCGAGACCCGCGGCGACGCACATCATGTTCTGCTCCGCGATCCCGATCTGGAGGAATCGGTCGGGGAACTTCTCGGCGAAGAACGAGACGTTGGTGGATCCGGAAAGATCCCCGACCAGGACGAAGACGTTCGGACGCTTCTCGCCCAGCTCGAGGAGGCCGTGGCCGAATCCCTCGCGGGTTCGCTTCATCTCGGGCTTGGCGAGACTCTTCACGGGCGCCTCCGGAGCGGGCATGACGGGCGTGGGCTGGCTCATGACGCACCTCCGTTCGCGGAGGGCGTCACCGCGCGCGCGGTATGGGTCTCGAGGCGGCGAGTCCAGGAAGCGAGCGACGTGCCCAGCTCCGCCAGCGCCTTCTCGGCCTGCTCGACGCTCGGCGGCACGCCGTGCCACTTGTAGTCGTCCTCCATGAAGGAGATCCCCTTGCCCATCACCGTGTGGGCGAGGATGACCGTGGGCTTCCCCTTGGTCGCGCGCGCCTCGTCGAATGCCGCGAGGACGCCCGGGATGTCGTGCCCGTCGACTTCCACCACGTGCCACCCGAACGCGCGCCACTTGTCGGCAAGCGGGGCGATGCCCAATACGTCCTGCACGTCGCCGTCGATCTGCTTCCGGTTGTAGTCGATCACGGCGCAGAGATTGTCGAGCTTGTAGTGGGCGGCGAACATGGACGCCTCCCAGATCTGCCCTTCCTGCTGCTCGCCGTCCCCCATCACGCAGTAGACGCGGCGGGTGCTGCGGTCGAAGCGGGACCCGTACGCCATGCCGCAGCAGACGGAGAGCCCCTGTCCGAGCGACCCCGCGGAGACCTCGATCCCGGGGGTGTCGTGCTTGCTGGGGTGACCCTGCAGGTGCCCCTTGAACTGTCGGAATCCCAGCAGGTCGACGAGCGGGAAGTACCCCCGCTCGGCCATGAGCGAGTAGATGACCGGTGTCACGTGCCCGATCGAGAAGTGCCAGAGGTCGCGGCCCGGGTCGTCCAGCCGCTCGGGGTTCACGTCCATCTCGTGGAAGAAGAGGGCCGTTCCGAAGTCGGTCGACGAGAGGGGCCCTCCGCTGTGGCCGCTCTGGGAGCGGGCGAGGAGGGTGATGATGTCCCGCCGGACGAAGAGCGCCCGCTCGCGTAGCTCGTCCAGGCTCAACTGTAACCGTGGCAAGGAAGTACCTCCTGTCGCGCCGTTGGATTCGGTCGATTCACCCTAACCTGCACCGGGATAGGGTGCAAGGGGCTATCGGTACCATGGAGGGATGGTTCCGGCGTCGGCGTGACGCGTCAGGCGTTCACGTAGCGGCGGTTCTCCGGATCGGGAATGGACCCGGCCCGGAGCGCCCGGGCGATCTCCTCGATCCCATCCCCCACCCGCTTCGACGCGCGGAATCCCCAGAGCCGCTCGATCCGGTCGAACGAGACGCGGTAGGTCCTGGGGTCGCTCGCCTCGGGAACGACCTCGATCCGCACGCCCGGCACCCGAGCCTCGAGCTCCTCCCGGAGGTCGAGGAGCTGGTAGTTCTCCATGTTGTCGCCGACGTTCAGGATCGGTGATCCGTCCGGGGCGGGCTCGGTCAGCGCCATCTCGAGGGCGCGCGCGATGTCGCGCACGTGGACGAAGGGGCGCCACTGCTTCCCTCCGAAGATCGAGACCTTCCCGCGCTGTACGGCGTGCAGCGTGAGCAGGTTCACGACCAGGTCGAAGCGCATGCGGGGCGAGAGGCCGTAGACGGTGCCGAACCGGAGGAGCACCGGCTCGAAGTCCTTCACTCCGATCAGCTCGAGGAGCCCCTCCTCCGCGTGGCGCCGCGTCTCGGCGTAGAGAGAGAGCGGACGCACCGGCGACTCCTCGGTGAGGATCTCGTCCCGCCCCTCGCCGTAGACGCTGCAGGTCGAGGCGAACACGAACCGGCGGACGCCCGCGGCGGCCGCGCGGCGCGCGAAGGCGACGGTCGAGGTCCAGTTCGTCTGGACCGCGACCTCCTCGTTCTGCGCGCAGGCCTTGTCGCCCACGATCGCCGCGAGATGGATCACCGTATCGACCCCCTCGATCGCCTCATCGTGGACGCGCGGATCGCGGAGGTCGCGCGTCAGCACCTCGAGGTCCCGCTCCCCGCGCAGCGCCTCGAGGCCCTGGCCGCCGTGGAGGAAACGATCCAGCACGCGCACGCGACGCCCCTGCTCGAGGAGCATGGGGACGAGCACGGAGCCGATGTAGCCGGCTCCGCCCGTGACGAGGACGGGGCGCTCGTCGTTCACCGGCGCACGAGTCCGTAGAGGTGGTGATCGGCTGCGGCGCGCGCGAAGGCTCCCAGCGGACGGAGCGCGAGATCCCATTCCGCCGCCCGCTCGAAGAACGGCGCGATGCGGCGGTCCCGACGCCCGGCCTCGGGGAGCGCCCGGGCCGCGTGTCGCTGGAGCGAGTAGAAGAGGTTCGAGCCGAGGGTCTCGATGCGGAAGAAGGCCGCGGCTTCCTCGAGGAGCGCCGGTTCGGACACCACGGAGCAGTAGTAGCCGCTCTCCCGCTGGAGCCCGTCGCGGTACGGATTGTCGGCCGTGTCGGCGAGAAGGAGGCTCTCGGGGTTGTTGAGCACCAGCCAGAAGAGGCCGCCCGGGCGGAGCACGCGCGCGATCTCCCCGATCGTCGCGCTCTGGACGGGGCGTGGCAGGTGCTCGAGGAGCCCGAGGCAGACGGCGGCGGCGAACGAGG
>JAEHDN010000352.1 GCA_016880395.1 Candidatus Eiseniibacteriota bacterium | reverse complement strand
GCGCGGCATCGGAGACCGCCTTGTCGCGGAACAGCTCGCTGCAGAAGTCGTACACGATGCGCTCGTCGCCGCTCATCGCCGACGGGCGCCGCCCGTCGGCGAGCGCGTCGATGATCGCGTCGCCGTGCCCCGCCGTCCGCGCGAGGCGACGGTGCGCCCAGAATTCGTACTGCGCGCCCCAGAAGCGCCCGGTGATCAGGATCGCCATCTCGTTGAGCGGCGCCGGGATCGTGGACTGGAAGCGGATGTACTCCCCGACCTTCTGGACGCGATCCGCCACCTCCGGGCTGCGCAGGAGCGCATTGAAGGGCCCCCGGGCGCCCTTGCGGGGCCCCGAGACGATGGCCTGGTAGCTCTCGCGCTGGCGCGGCGTCATCGTGGCTTCGGTGAGGACCGTGAAGCGGGGGCTGGCCGGGGTCTCGGAGCGACTCATGGGTGTCCTCCTCGTGAGAGTGGCGCCCACCCGTTCGGGGTGTGGCGGCGCCCCAGCATAGCGCGGTCACCCCGCTCACGGTCGGAGAAGGCGGCGATCCTGGAAGCGCTCGAGCGCCATCGCGAGGCGCAGGAGCGTGGCCTCGTCGCCGTGGCGCCCAACGAGCTGGACGCCGATGGGGAGGCCCTCGTGGCTCCAGCCGAACGGTAGTGAGAGCGCCGGAGACCCGGTGACGTTGAAGGGTACCGTCGGTCGCACGACATGCCGAGCCGGCAGCGTCATGCCCTCGACAAGCACCTGTCTTGCGTCGTGAGGGAACGCCGCGACCGGGGAGACCGGGCAGAGCAGCACGTCGTGATCGGCGAAATAGACAGCGACGTCGTCGCGAAGCTGCTCGAGGTCGTGAAGTGCGGCGGTGTATTCCTCGAGCGTCGGAACGGGGCTGTCGAGAAAGCGCCGGGTCGTGGCATGAAGGGCCTCTTCCCGTCCTCGGACGAGGCGCTCGAAATAGGATCCCGCTTCCGCGCGGAAGAGGGTCATGGTGAGGGCATTGCAGTCGCGACCGAAGAGCCCAGGGATGTTCGCCGTCGCGACCTCGGCCCCCAGGGTTGTGAGCGCTTCGGCGGCGTGCGCGACCACGCTCGCGACGTCCTGCGACACGGGCCCGAAGCCTTCGGTGGCGAGCCAGCCGACGCGAAGCCCGGTGCAAGCGGCGTCCGCGTCCGGAATGACCGGCGGCGGGAACGGTGTCGCGTATCCGTCGCATCCGTCCGGACCGGCGAGAATCGTGAGCGCGAGCGCGGTGTCACGCACCGTCCTCGCCATCGGACCGACGTGCCAGAATCGGCGGAGCGTCTCCGGCCAGTGGCCCGTCAGCGGGATGCGTCCATGTGTCGCCTTCAGCCCCACGATGCCGCAGTAGTGGGCGGGGCCCCGGATCGATACCGCCACGTCGCTGCCGAGGCCGAGGGGCGAGAGTCTCGCCGCAATGGCGGCGGCTTCGCCGCCGCTCGAGCCACCTGGGGTCCGGTCCGGATTCCAGGGATTCACGGTCCGTCCGATCAAGAGGTTCGCGGTCTCACGCGCGAACGAGAACTCCGGCACGTTTGTCTTCGCGAGGAGGATCGCTCCCGCTCTCTTCAGGCGCGCGACGACCGTGGCGTCCGTCGCGGGGACGTGGGCCATGAAGAGCCGTGAGCCGCGTGTGGTCCGGACGCCCGCCGTATCCAACGAATCCTTGACCGTGAACGGCACCCCGTGGAGTGGGCCAATCGCCTCGCCGCGCAGGACGGCGGCCTCGGCCCGGCGGGCCTCCTCTTCCACGGTGGGGGCGAGCGTCAGGATGGCGTTGATCCGTGGGTTCAGGGTCGTGATGCGCTCGAGGAAAGCCCGCACGACCTCGACGGGCGAGATCTGCCTCTTCGCAATGAGACCGGCAAGGCCGGTCGCGTCGAGATCGCTTGGACTTGCGGACATGTAGACCGATCTATATAATACAGCCGTGCGGGAGAAAGGGGCAGCCTCGAGAGCGAGGATGATCCTGGCGACGCTCGACCTGCTACGTGGCTCGGGCCTTGCCGGCGCCGGCATCAACCCGATCGTCGAGGCCAGCGGGGCCCCGAAGGGGTCCGTCTATCACTTCTTTCCGGCCGGCAAGAATCAGCTGGTCACCGCCGCGCTCAAGGAGGCGGAGCGTGCGGTCGGCGAGGGGTTCCGAAGCATCTTCGGCCAATCCGCGCCCCTGTCTCAGAAGGTGCGCGCCCTCTTCAGCGCGACCGCCACCCGGATCGACGCGAGCGGCTTCACGAAGGGCTGCCCGGTCGCCGCGGTCACCCTGGACATCGGCGACGAGTCCGAGGAGCTGCGTGCGGTCTGTCGGGATGTGTTCGCCACGTGGGGGGAGATCATCGCGGCCGGCCTGGACGAAGTTCCGGCGGCCCAGCGTCGCGACGCCGCCCAGCTCATTCTCGCCGCCCTCGAGGGCGCCTTGATCCTCGCCCGGGCCACCGCCACGAAGGATCCCCTTCTGCAGACGGGCACGCTGCTCGCGAGCGCGCTGGCACCGGCCGCCGCCCGCCCGAGCGATCGGATGAGCCGTCGACGGCGAACACGGGGACGCCGCGGACGCGGCCGGGCCCGCTCATGACCGAGGTCCCGGCCGGTTTCGAGCCACTCTTCCGGACCAGCCCCTTTCTCGAGATGCTGGGCCCCTTCTTCTACCGGCGAACGACGAATGCGCTCGTCATCGGCCTGCGGGTGGAGGAGAAGCATACGAATGCCCGCGGCACCGCCCACGGCGGGCTTCTGCTCACGCTTGCCGACATCGCGCTCGGGTATACGGCCGCGTTGTCCGCGGATCCGCCGCTGTCCCTCACCACCGCGAGCATCTCCGCCGACCTCGCCGGCCACGCCCGAGTGGGCGACTGGCTGGAGGCTCACGTGGACATCCAGAGGATCGGAAGCCGTCTCGTGTTCGCCAACGCGTACCTGGTCGTGGGCTCGGAGCGTATCGCTCGGACGAGCGCGGTGTTCGCGCGCAATTCGGGCGCCCGGGCCGGCGGTACTCCGTGACGTAGGGAGCACGCCGAGATGCGCCTGCCTCATACCGTTGCCATCGTCTCCGGCGCCGCCCGAGGCATCGGCGCCGCCGAGGCTCGAGCGCTCGTCGATGCGGGCGCCTCCGTCGTGCTCGGCGATATCTTGGGCGATCAGGGCGAACGCCTGGCCCGTGAGCTCAATGCGGGGCGGAGTCAGATCTGCGCGCGGTCTGTCCACCTCGACGTCACGCGGCTGTCCGACTGGATGGAGGCGGTGACGACCGCCCACCACGCGTTCGGGCGCCTCACCACGCTGGTCAACAACGCCGGAGTGTCCGGACGCCGCGGTCTGGAAGACACGTCCGAGGAGGAATGGCATCGGGTCATCGACACCGATCTCACGAGCGCGTGGCTGGGCATGAAGGCGTGCATCCCGGCCATCCGTCGCGCGGGCGGCGGCGCCATCGTCAACACGTCCTCGGTCTACGGGCTGGTCGCCTCCGGCGCGGCGACCGCCTACCACGCGGCCAAGGGCGGAATCCTGATGCTCTCCAAGGCGGCGGCGGTCGAATACGCGCGCGACGGTATTCGCGTGAATTGTATCCATCCGGGGCTCATCGACACCCCGATGACGGCGACCCTTCCTCCGGCGTGGCATGACACCATCCTGAAACAGACCCCGATGGGGCGCGCGGCCCGGCCCGAAGAGGTGGCGAGCGCGGTTGTGTTCCTCGTCTCCAACGCGGCGTCCTTCGTCACCGGTACCAGCCTCGTGATCGACGGCGGATGGACGGCGACCTAGTGGGGGCCAGCGGGCACCCGATCATCGGAGGGCCATATGCGTGAAGGCATGCCGGGGGCGCCCCGGACGCCCGTTCACGGCCGGATCATCGATGCCTGGATGCAGCATCCCACGCCCCGCCTTCGCTCCGAGCCGATCTTCGAGTCGCTCCGGCGGTGGGTCCCCAGTACCGCGCTGGTCGCGTCCGAGAGTGTACCGGTCGCGGCCACCATCGACGCCATGGACGCGGCGGGCGTCCGGCTCGGGCTCATCTGCGCATGGTGGGGCCCCCGTGGCCCGCTCATCGACAACGACGAGGTGGCCGCACTCGTGCGCGAGTATCCCGACCGCCTGGTCGGGATCGCGTCCGTCGACCTCGCGCGGCCGCGTGAGGCCATTCGGGAGCTGCGCCGCGCGGTCCGCGAGCTCGGGTTTCGCGGGCTTCGCATTCTGCCCTGGCTCTGGAATCTCCCCCCCGATGATCGACGCTACTATCCGCTCTACAGCGAGTGCGTCGAGCTCGACATTCCGTTCTGCCTGCAGGTCGGCCACACCGGACCGCTCGCGCCTTCCGAGCCCGGGCGACCGATCCCCTACCTGGATCATGTCGCCCTCGAGTTTCCCGACCTGCGCATCGTGGGTGGGCACATCGGCTTCCCGTGGACGGCGGAGATGATTTCACTCGCGACCAAGTATCCAAACGTCTACATCGACACGTCGGCCTACAAGACCCGGCGATATCCGAAGGAGCTCGTGGACTACCTGCGCGGTCATGGACGGCGCAAGGTCCTCTTCGGCTCCAACCATCCAGCGTGGCCCGCGAAGGACTGCCTCGAAGACTTCGAGACCCTGAACCTCGATGAAGCGACGGCCGCGCTGTTCCTTCGGGAGAACGCCGTTCGGGTCTTCGGGATCGACGACGCGTGAGGAGGGGAAGCCGGTGATTACCTGCTACCTGCGCTACGTCATCGATCCGTACAAGCTCGCGGAAGTCGAGCAGTACGCCCGGATGATCATGCCGCTCGCCGCGAAGTACGGCGGGGTGAACCACGGGATCTTTCTTCCCCACGAGGGCCCGAACAACATCGCCGTCCAGCTGTTCAGCTTTCCCTCGCTCGCCGACTACGAGCGCTACCGCACGGCCGTCCGGGAGGACGAGGTGGCCCTCGCGGCCTGGCGTTTCCAGGCCGAAACCCGGTGCCTGATCAGCTTCGAGAGGAGCTTCATGCGCCCGATCCTCGGCTGACCGGGGCGCGAGCGTCGATGGGAGGGGTAGACCGGGGAAGGCGGCGTCTGGTGGAAGCATGGCTCGCGCTCGGCGGCGCCTTCCTCGTGATGGCCGGGCAGTTCGCGGTCGCGAAGCGCGGCCTCTCGGCCGGGCTCACCGCCTACGACATCGTGGCGCTCCGGTTCGCGGGTGCCGCGCTTCCCGCGGCCCTGATCCTCTTGCGGCGCGGGGGCGCCGGGTTGGGCGGCGTCGGGTACGGCCGCGGCGCCGTCCTCGCGCTCATCGCGGGAAGCCCCTACGCGCTCCTCATGTACGTGGCCCTCCGCTTCGCGCCCGCGGCCCACGGCGCGATGCTCATCCCCGGGCTCGGTATCGTCGTCGCGACCGTCGTCGGTGCCGCCTGGGTAGGAGAGCGCCATGCCGGAGGCCGCTACGTCGGTATCGTGATCGTGCTTGTCGGCCTCATCGTCCTTGGTGCGGGCGGCGCCTACTCCTCCCGTCTCACCGGCGTGGGCGACATGCTCCTCGTGGTCGCCGGGATCGAGTGGGGACTCTTCACGCTCCTCGTTCGGCGCTGGCGGCTCGACGCGCTCGTGGCGACCGCCGCGCTTGCTCTGCTGTCGCTCGTGTACCTTCCCGTCTATCTGCTGATCCTGCATCCTCGGATCTTCGCCGCTCCGCTCGGGGACGTTCTATTGCAGGCCGGTTACCAGGGTGTCCTTCTCACGGTGTGTGCATTCGCCGCGTACGCCTTCGCGGTGGGGCGCCTCGGCGCGGGAACCGCGGCGATCGCAACCGCGGCGATCCCCGTCCTCGGGACGATCCTCGCGATCGTGTTCGTGGACGAATCGCCTTCGACGGCGACCTGGATCGGCCTCGTCGCGGTCTGTCTCGGGATCGTCGTCGCGAACACCTCGAGATCGACTCCGGTGCTCCCCGTCCGCTCCCCTGCGTCCTGAGGATCGGCGGCCTCTATCCACCGCCGGCCGACAACGCGGTAAGCTGTCGCCGTGGACCCCCGGCTCGAGATCATGGTGGAGGCGGCCCGCGCGGGGGGCGCGGTGGCCCTCGAGCACTACCGGCGCGACGTCGCGGTCTCGCTCAAGCCCGACCGGTCGCCGGTCACCCAGGCCGATCACGAGGCCGAGCGCACGATCGCGGGCGTGCTGCGCGCGCGCTGCCCCGATCACGGCGTGCTCGGCGAGGAGCTGGGCGAGGCGGGCCCCCGCGGCCGGCGCTTCATCATCGACCCCATCGACGGCACCCGGAACTTCGTGCGGGGCATTCCCACGTGGGCGGTGCTCATCGGCCTCGAGGAAGACGGCGTGGTGACGGCGGGCGTGGTCTTCCAGCCGGTCCCGGGCGTGCTGCACACCGCCTGGCGCGGGCGGGGGGCGTGGCGCGACGGCCAGCGGATCCGCGTGTCGTCGGTCGATGCGCTCGATCGGGCGCTCGTCGTCCACTCGTCGGTGAACTTCCTGCGGCGGAGCTCCTACTGGGACGGCTTCCTCCAGCTGGCGGATCGCACCCAGGTGCAGCGCGGCTTCGGCGACTTCTCCGCCTACCTCTGGGTGGCCGAGGGCCAGGGGGAGATCGCGCTCTCCACCACCGTGAAGGCCTGGGACGTCGCCGCCCTGAAGGTCCTCG
>JAEHDN010000054.1 GCA_016880395.1 Candidatus Eiseniibacteriota bacterium | reverse complement strand
CTTCGACGACTTCCTCGAGCTCGCCGCATGAGCGGAGCGGAGGGAGCATCCATATCTGATTCTCTGCGACCGGAGCGAAGCGAATATTTGTATGCCTAGGCGCACCGACATTCAGAAGATCCTTCTCATCGGCTCGGGCCCGATCATCATCGGCCAGGCGTGCGAGTTCGATTATTCGGGCACCCAGGCCGTGAAGGTGCTCCGCGCCGAGGGGATCCGGGTGTCCCTCGTGAACTCCAATCCGGCGACGATCATGACCGACCCGGAATACGCCGACCGGACCTACGTCGAGCCGCTCACCCCGGACGTGCTCGAGGCGATCCTCGAGCGGGACCGGCCGGACGCGCTCCTCCCGACCGTCGGCGGCCAGACCGCGCTCAACCTCGCGGTGGAGCTCTCGCGACGGGGCGTTCTCGAGCGCCTGGGCGTCCGCCTGATCGGGGCGAGCCGCCGAGCCGTCGAGGTGGGGGAGGATCGGAGACTCTTCAAGGAGGCCATGCGGCGCATCGGCCTCGACGTGCCGCGGAGCGGCTTCGCGCGGACGCCCGAAGAGGCGCTCCAGGTGCTCGAGGAGACGGGGCTCCCGGCGGTCATCCGACCCTCCTTCACCCTGGGCGGCACCGGAGGCGGGATCGCGTACAACCGCGAGGAGTTCGAGCAGGCGGTCGCGCGCGGGCTCGAGCTCTCGCCCGTGCACGAGATCCTGATCGAGGAGTCGGTGATCGGCTGGAAGGAGTACGAGCTCGAGGTGATGCGGGACGCGGCGGACAACTTCGTCGTGATCTGCTCCATCGAGAACTTCGATCCGATGGGGATCCACACCGGCGATTCGGTGACGGTCGCTCCCGCCCAGACGCTCACGGACCGCGAATACCAGATCATGCGGGACGCGGCCCGGGCCATCATCCGCGAGGTCGGAGTCGAGACCGGGGGATCGAACATCCAGTTCGCGGTCGACCCCAGGACGGGTCGTCTCGTCGTGATCGAGATGAACCCGCGCGTCTCGCGCTCCTCCGCGCTCGCCAGCAAGGCGACCGGGTTCCCGATCGCCAAGATCGCGGCGCTGCTCGCCGTGGGGTACCACCTCGACGAGATCCGGAACGACATCACCCGCGTCACGCCCGCCAGCTTCGAGCCCGTGCTCGACTACGTCGTCGTGAAGATCCCCCGCTGGGCCTTCGAGAAGTTCCGCGACGAGAGCCGGCTCCTCGGCACGCAGATGAAGTCGGTGGGAGAGGTCATGGCGATCGGCCGCACGTTCAAGGAGGCGCTGCAGAAGGGAATCCGAGCGCTCGAGACCGGCTCGGGACCGAGCGGCTTCGGACGCGGGGACCTCGACGACGCGCGGATCAAGGAGAAGCTCCTCTCGCCGGACCCGGACCGGATCTTCTACGTGAAGCGCGCGTGCGAGCTGGGATGGCCGCACGAAGAGATCCACCGGATGACCGGTATCGACGCCTGGTTCCTCGACCAGATCCAGCAGATCGCGGACATGAAGGAGCGGGTCGGCCCGGGCCTCGACGGCGCGGCGCTGCGCGCCGCGAAGCGGATGGGCTTCTCGGACGCCCGCATCGCCGAGCTGGCCGGTTGCGTCGAGGAGGAGGTCCGGGCCCGGCGGCTCGCGCTCGGGATCCTCCCGGTCTACAAGCGCGTCGATACCTGCGCGGCCGAGTTCGTCTCGTACACGCCCTACCTCTATTCTACGTACGAGCGGGAGTGCGAGGCCGAGCCGACCGACCGCAAGAAGGTGATCATCCTGGGCAGCGGGCCGAACCGGATCGGACAGGGGATCGAGTTCGACTACTGCTGCTGCCACGGCTCGTTCGCCTTCAAGGAGGAGGGCTACGAGACGATCATGGTGAACTGCAATCCGGAGACCGTCTCCACCGACTACGACACGTCGGACCGGCTCTACTTCGAGCCGCTCACGTTCGAGGACGTGATGAACGTGATCGAGAAGGAGCAGCCCGAGGGGGTCGTAATCCAGTTCGGCGGACAGACACCCCTCCGGCTCGCGGTTCCACTCCAGCGGGCCGGGGTGAAGATCCTCGGAACGAGCCCCGATGCGATCGATCAGGCGGAAGACCGTCGGCGGTTCAGCGCGCTCCTCTCCGAGCTCGGGATCCCGCAGCCGGAGAGCGGCACCGCGACGTCGCTCGACGAGGCCAAGGAGGTCGCGGCGCGAATCGGCTACCCCGTGCTCGTGCGCCCCTCCTACGTCCTCGGCGGACGCGCCATGGCGATCGTGTACGACGAGGCCCACCTCGACGGCTACGCGCGTGAGGCCGTGCAGGCGTCCCCGGAGCATCCGATCCTGATCGACCGGTTCCTCGAGGATGCCTACGAGGTTGATGTGGACGCGGTGGCTGATGGGACGAGGGTCGTGATCGCAGGCATCCTCGAGCACATCGAGGAGGCGGGCATCCACAGCGGCGACTCGTCCATGGTACTGCCGACCTACAAGGTGCCCGATCGCCATCTGGCGACCATTCGGGAGGCGACCCGCAAGCTCGGCCTCGCGCTCCGGGTGCGCGGCCTCATGAACATCCAGTTCGCGCTTCAGGGCGAGACGGTCTTCGTGCTCGAGGTGAATCCTCGCGCGTCACGCACGGTGCCCTTCATCTCGAAGGCGACCGGCGTGCCGCTCGCGAAGGTGGCAGCCCGCGTGATGGCGGGGCGGAGCCTCGCCGAGCAGGGAATCACGAAGGATCTCGAGGTCGACCGGTTCTTCGTGAAGGCGTCGGTCTTCCCGTTCCTCAAGTTCCCGGGCTCGGACGTCCTTCTCGGCCCCGAGATGAAGTCGACCGGCGAGGTGATGGGGATCTCGAAGAATCTCGGGATCGCCTTCGCCAAGGCGCTCGCCGCGACGGGCTCGCACATCCCCACTTCGGGGACCGCGTTCGTCAGCGTGAACGATCCGGACAAGGGGAGCGTGCTGCCGCACGCGCGCGCGCTCGTCCAGATGGGATTCCGGATCGTGGCGACGCGCGGGACGGCGGAGTTCCTGAACCGCCAAGGGGTCCCGGCCGAGATGGTCTACAAGGTGAACGAGGGACGGCCGCACGTCGTGGATCGCATCAAGAGCCGGGACATCGACATCATCATCAACACGCCGCTCGGGGAGGAGTCGTTCTACGACGACGGCGCGATCCGGAAGAACGCGATCCTCTACGGCGTGCTCTGCCTCACCACCCTCACCGCGGCCGCGGCGACCGTGCAGGCGATCCGCGCGCTCCGGGAGCGGCCGCTCGAGGTGACGAGCCTGCAGGAGATCCACAGCCCGAAGGGGAAGGACGCGGAGGCGCCCACAGCCGCTCCGGCCGAGACGCCGGCCTAGGGCGCTCCAGCGCCGGGGCGGCGCGACGCCCCGGGAATCGAGGTCACGCCGTCCCGGCCGGGTTCTCGAGCGATCGCCAGAGGTACCAGCTCGCGATCGTTCGGTAGGGGCGCCAGCGCTCGCCGCGACGAAGCACCTGCGCCGGTGTGGGCAGTCCGCGGGAGCGGAACGTCTTCTGGAATCCCTTCCGCACTCCGTAATCGCTCGCCGGCAGCACGTCCGGCCGCCCGAGCCGGAAGATGAGCAGCATCTCCACCGTCCACCTCCCGATCCCCCGCACCGACGTGAGCCGCTCCACGATCTCCTCGTCGTCCAGGCGCCTGAGCCTGGCGAGCGTGGGGACCGTGCCGTCGAGCGTCCTCGCCGCGAGATCCTTCACCGCGAGGATCTTGGCGCGCGAGAGCCCCGCCGCGCGGAGCCGCTCGTCCTCGGTCGCGAGAACCTCCTCGGGTCGCGGATGGCGGCGGGGATGGTAGAGGGCGAGCACGCGTCCGTAGATCGTGGCCGCGGCCTTCCCGGTGAGCTGCTGGTAGGCGATCGATTCGGCGAGCGCGGCGAACGGTGTCGCCACGCCGTCGGGAGCGAGGCGGCACCGG
This sequence comes from Candidatus Eiseniibacteriota bacterium, assembly GCA_016880395.1. Taxonomy (GTDB): domain Bacteria; phylum Eisenbacteria; class RBG-16-71-46; order SZUA-252; family SZUA-252; genus WS-9. The sequence continues at coordinate 3,955 of JAEHDN010000054.1, read as the reverse complement.
CCGTGCAGGTCCATCACCCGGGCGAGGACGGGATCGGCGTCGCGGAGGAGGGATTCCGCCTCGGCGAGATCGAAGGAGAGCGGGGACACGCTAGAGTCGGCCGCGTCTCCGGTCCACGCCGCGAATCGTCTTCGGCCTGCGCCCGAACTGGGCGCCGGAGGACGAGCCTGCGCCTGCGCCCTGGCCGCCGGATGTCCCGCCCCGTCCGCCCGATGGCGAGCCGTGCGAGCTCCGTCCGCCGCCGTGGCCGCGGGCGCCGTTGGAGCTGCGTCCGTGCCGCGCCCCTCCGTCCGACCCCTTGCCCCGGCTGCCCGAACCCCCGCGGCCCGTTCGCTCCGATCCCCGGATGCTGTCCGCGATCTCGCGGGGCCGCATCTTGTAGTCGAAGTTGGGGAGCATCACGCGCGGCACCGCGCGTCCGAGGAAGCGCTCGATCGCGGTGAAGTCCTTCTGCTCCTCGGGGCTCATGAGGGTGAAGGCGTCGCCGACCGCGTCCATGCGTCCGGTGCGTCCGATCCTATGGACGTAGTCCTCCGGAGTGTGGGGGACGTCGTAGTTCACGATGTGGCTGATCCCATCGACGTCGATGCCGCGCGAGGCGATGTCGGTCGCGACCAGGATCTGGATCCGGCCGCGCTTCAGATCCCCGAGCGCCCGCTCCCGCTGACTCTGGCTCCGGTTGCCGTGGATCGGCGCGACGGCGTAGTTGCGCTTCCCGAGCTGGCGCGCGACACGATCCGCTCCGTGCTTCGTTCGGGTGAAGACGATCATGCTCCGGACGTCGATCGAGGCGAGGATCTCGTCGAGGAGATCGGTCTTGAGGTTCCGCGGAACGGGATAGACCGCCTGCGTGATGCCCGCCGCGGGCCGCGACGGGGGAGCCAGATCGACGCGCGCCGGGCTGCGCAGCGCCTCCTTGGCGACCTGGTTCAGCTCCGGCGGCATCGTCGCCGAGAAGAGCATCGTCTGCCGGTCCGTCGGGAGGAGGCGGAGGATGCGCCTGAGATCGGGGGCGAAGCCCATGTCGACCATGCGGTCGGCCTCGTCCAGCACCAGCACCTCGACATAGTCGAGCCGGAGCGCCAGCCGGCCGTGGAGATCGAGCAGGCGTCCCGGCGTCGCCACGAGCAGCTCCACACCGGCGCGCAGCATGCGTTCCTGGGGCGGCAGCGGCACGCCCCCGTAGACGACCCCCACGTTGACCTCCGTGAAGCGCGCGTAGTCCCGCGCGTTCGTCTCCACCTGAGCCGCCAGCTCGCGGGTCGGCGTGAGGACGAGCGCCCGCAGCCGCCTTGGACCCTGGAGAAGGCGGGCGAGGATCGGAAGGACGAAGGCGGCGGTCTTGCCGGTTCCCGTCTGGGCGGCGCCGATGAGATCCTGACCCTCCATGATGATCGGGATCGCCTTGCGCTGGATGGGTGTGGGTTCAGAGTAGCCGGCCGCCCGGACCCCTTTGAGGATCGGAGGCGGCAGGTTGAGTGCGTTGAAAGACACGGATTCCCCCTGACTGGTCGGATGCGATGCCCGGCGCCTGCCGGGCCCTTGAGGACGCTCCGCGCGATGGCAGCGGCCCCCCCGGAAGGTACTCGGTTGCCGCGAGCATCACAACCGCACATTCCCGTTGACCGCGTCCGAGCTCGGGGCGTAGCTTCGGCGCCTCATCGCGTCACCGTTCGTCCGCTTTCGCATCCGTGCCGTCCGACAACCAGGAGGTGCCCCCCACCCGACGCCCCACGCTCGCATTTCCCAGAGCCCGATCGAAATCGAAATCGCGCCTCATGCCCGTGCGTTCGTTGTCGCGGACGCTGAGAAATCCAGGAGGTTCGGCATGCCCCCCCAAACGCGATCCTTCGGCCGCTTCGCTTCGGTGATTCCGCTCCTCGCCCTCTGTCTGCTGACGCTCGCCGCGCCCGCGCGCGCCGCGTCCCACCGCTACCTGTCCGAAGAAGTCCTGGTCAAGTTCCGCTCCACCGCACACGCCGCCGACCGCGCCGCGATTCGGGCGAGCGTGAACGCGCAGGTTCTTCGGAAGTTCGACTTCATCGGAGTCGAGCACCTGAAGATCCGCGGGACCTCGGTCGAGGCGGCGATTACCCGGCTCCAGCACGACCCCCACGTCCAGTACGCCGAGCCCAACTACGAGATCCAGGCCGACGTCGTGCCGAACGATCCCCGCTTCCCGGAGCTCTACGGGATGCGCAACACGGGGCAGACGGGCGGAACGGCGGGAGCCGACATCAAGGCGGTCCTGGCGTGGGATCAGTTCGTCGGGGATCCGAACATCAAGATCGGCGTCATCGACACGGGCGTCGATTACAACCACCCCGATCTGGCGGCCAACGTCTGGACGAACCCGGGCGAGATCCCCGGCAACTCGATCGACGACGACGGCAACGGGTACGTGGACGACGTGCACGGCTATGACTTCGCGAACAACGACGGGGATCCCTTCGACGACAACGGACACGGCTCGCACGTATCGGGGACCATCGCCGGCGTGGGCAACAACAACGTCGGCGTCGTCGGAGTCAACTGGCAGGCCAAGATCGTCGGAATCAAGTTCCTGAGCGCGGGCGGCAGCGGGTCGACCGCGGGCGCGATCGCCGGCGTGCAGTACGCGATCGCGGTGGGTGTCAAGCTGACGAGCAATTCCTGGGGCGGCGGCGGGTTCTCGCAGGCGCTGCTCGACGCGATCAACGCAGCCGGGGCGGCGGGTCAGCTCTTCGTGGCCGCGGCCGGCAACGAGTCCTCGAACGCCGACGTCACCCCACACTATCCTTCGTCCTACGACACCCCCTACGTGCTCTCGGTGGCCGCGACCGACGCGAACGACAATCTGGCCTCCTTCTCGAACTACGGCGCGACCTCGGTCGACATCGCGGCTCCGGGCGTAGCGATCCTGTCCACGACGCCGGGCAACAACTACCAGTCGTTCTCCGGCACCTCGATGGCGACACCCCACGTCTCCGGGGTGGCCGCGCTCGCGATGGGCCGCTTCCCGGGCATCTCGCCGCTCCAGGTCAAGGCGCTGATCCTGAGCGCGGCCGATGTGAAGCCTCAGCTGGCGGGGAAGTGCGTCACCGGAGGACGCCTCAATGCCTTCATGACCATCGCCGAGCCGGACGACGTTCCGCCGGGCTCGATCGCCGATCTCTCCACGTCGGATCCGGGATCCAACTCGATGCTCCTCTCCTGGACCGCGACCGGCGACGACGGCTCGACCGGACGCGCCACGCGGTACGAGATCCGCTACAGCACGTCTCCGATCAACGACGCGAACTTCGCCTCCGCGACCCCCGTGCCGGGCGGGCCCGACCCCCTGACCGCGGGAAGCGCCGAGACGTTCGACGTGACCGGGCTCGCTTTCGAGACGCCCTACTACTTCGCGATCAAGGCGTTCGACGAGTTCAACAATGCCGGCGGCCTCAGCAACGTGGCCACCGGCACTACGCTGGGTGCTCCGGACATCGGCGCCTCGCCAACGACGTTCGCGGCGGAGCTCCTGACGGGGGCGACCGAGACCCAGACGCTCACCCTGCGGAACGATGCGGCCGGGACCCTGGACTTCACGATGCCGACGCCGCAGCTCGTCTTCTCGCAGCCGATCGTCTATCCCTACCAGCCGCTCGCGAAGGGGGAGACCGACTGGCGCGTCGGAAATCCGGTCACCGACAGCAAGGGCGGTCCGGACGCCTTCGGGTATCGCTGGGTGGACGGGGACGAGCCGGGAGGTCCGGCCTTCGACTGGGTGGACATCACCGGCACCGGCGCGCTCGTCGCCCTGAGCGGCGACGACGAGATCTCGGCCCCGATCAACATGGGGATGAGCTTCCCGTTCTACGGGGGATCGTTCTCCTCGCTCCGCGTCTGCACGAACGGCTTCCTCTCCTTCACGGACACCGCGGCCCCCTACGACAACCAGGGGCTCCCGAACTCGGGTGCGCCCGCCAACGTG
>JAEHDN010000351.1 GCA_016880395.1 Candidatus Eiseniibacteriota bacterium | reverse complement strand
TCGCATCCTGGCGGGAGATGGTCCTCGTCCCGGTCCCGCTCCATCCGTCGAAGCGATCCGCCCGCGGATTCGACCAGGCTCTGCTCCTCGCGGAGTCGGTGTCGCGCCGATGGGGCATCCCGGTCGTTCCGGCGCTGGAGCGGATCCGGGAGCATCCGGCTCAAGCCACGCTCGACGCCGCGCGCCGCCGCGTCAACGTGCGCGGCGCGTTTCGCTGCGTCGATCGGATCGCGATCGAGAGCCGGCCCGTGCTCCTGGTGGACGATGTGGTGACCACCGGGAGCACCATGCTCGAGGCGTCGGAGCCGATCGCCGGCGCCGGTGCGGCCTGGGTCTTGGGTCTTGCGGCGGCTCATGGGGGCGCCCCCGGGGAGCCCGAACCCACGGCGGCGAGTGCGATTGCGGCTCACGGGCCGGTGTGGTAACGTCGCAGGCTTCGCGAGGAGCGCCCGAAAGCCTCCTCGGAAGCTCGTAACCGATTCTCACGACTCGAGATTTGCCCCCGGGGCCGCCCACGGAGGAGATCATGGACAAGCTGCGTCTCTTGGATGAAGCGTACCTGCCGCTCGTCACCAAGCCGAGCCGGTACACGGGTAGCTTCCTCCATGCCGCGCGCAAGGATCCGTCCGAGGCCAAGGTCCGGCTTCTGCTCTGCTTCCCGGATCTCTACGAGATCGGGATGTCGTACCTCGGCCTGAAGATCCTCTATCACATCGTCAACGGCCGCCCCGACGGCGCGGCCGAGCTCTGCTTCACTCCGTGGGGGGACATGGAGCGTCTCATGCGAGCGGAGGGCATCCCCCTCTACTCGCTCGAGTCGCGCACTCCCGCGCGTCAGTTCGACATGATCGGCTTCTCGCTCCAGTACGAGCTCTCGTACACGAACGTGCTCACGATGATCGACCTCGCCCAGATGCCGCTCCGCACGAAGGACCGGCGCGAGGACGATCCGATCACGATCGCGGGCGGGCTCTGCACCATCAACCCCGAGCCGCTCGCGCCCTTCCTCGACGGCTTCGTGATCGGCGATGGCGAGGACGTGATCCAGGAGCTGTGCGACCTCATGGCGGAGCGGCGGGAGACGGGCATGCCGCGCGCGGAGGTCCTCCGGCGCATGGGCGGCATCGAGGGCGTGTACGTCCCGGCGCTCTACGACGAGGTCGAGAACGGGTTCGGGTTCGTCGCGCGCCAGCCGCGCGCGGACGCGCCGGTGACGAAGCCGCGCTTCCGCTACGTGGCCTCGCTGCTCCCCGAGTACTACCCGGAGCGGCCGCTCATCTCGCCGACCGAGATCACCCACGACCGGCTCGGCGTGGAGGTGATGCGCGGCTGCACCCGCGGGTGCCGGTTCTGCCTCGCCGGATACATGAATCGCCCGCTCCGCGAGAAGCGGGCCGACCAGGTGGTGAAGGAAGTGCAGTGCGGCATCGTGCACGCTGGCTGGGACGAGGTCTCGCTCCTCTCGCTCTCGACGACCGACTACAAGCAGCTCCCGGTGGTGCTCCACGAGCTGGACCGCTTCACGAACGAGCTGGGGGTGTCGATCTCCCTCCCCTCGACCCGCGTCGGCACGCTGGCCCCGTCGGTGGCGGACAAGATCGGCCAGGGGCGCAAGGGAAGCATCACGTTCGCGCCCGAGGCGGGCACGCAGCGGATGCGCGACGTCATCAACAAGGGCATCGACGAGGCGGAGCTCGAGTACTCGGTGAAGCTCGCGCGCGACCAGGGATGGGGCGGCATCAAGTTCTACTTCATGATCGGCCTCCCGACCGAGACGGACGTGGACGTGGACGGTATCGCCGAGACGCTCCGGAAGTCCCAGGAGTGGGCGCGCGGCGGCAACAAGCGCATGCACTTCAACGTGGGCATCTCCCCGCACGTGCCGAAGCCGCACACCCCGTTCCAGTGGGAAGTGCAGGACGATATGGAGACCCTCTGGCGGAAGATCGACCGCCTGAAGACGGGCTTCCGCGGCATGAACAACGTGCGGCTGAAGTGGCGCGATCCGAAGACCGCCTTCCTCGAAGGCGTGTTCGCGCGCGGGGACGTTCGCACGGCCGACGCCCTCGAGGCCGCGTGGACGCTGGGCGCGCGGTTCGACGGCTGGTCGGAATGCTTCGATTTCGACCTCTGGATGCGCGCCTTCGAGTCGATCGGAATGGACCCGGCCGTATATCTGCGGCCGCGCGATCTCGACGAGCGGCTCCCGTGGGACCACATCCGTACGCCCGTGGTGAAGAAGTTCCTCGCCGTGGAGCGGCAGAAGGCGTACGCGGCGGCGCTCACGCCGGACTGCAGGGACCACGCGTGCTACCGGTGCGGCGCGCCCTGCTTCACCCCGAAGGCGCGTGAAGGACGGACTGTCTCGCTCCAGCTCGCGCCGGGGCAGGGGGCCGATCCCGCGTCGCTCGACTTCACCGTGCCGCCGGACATCACGACCGCGCAGATCGAGGAGCGGATCCAGGAGCTGGGAGCGAAGCCGATCGAGGCGCTCCGCATCTCGGAGCCTGCCCGGGACGCGCACGCCCCCGCGGAAGGCAACGGCCACGCGACCGGGGACGGTCACGCCGCTGCCAACGGCCACGCGGCCGCGACGACGAACGGCCATGCGACCGGGAACGGACCTGCCGGCGCGAACGGGAACGGGGTGGGGAACGGCCACTCGGCGGACAGCGGTCCGGACGGACCCGCGAGCGGGAGCGCCAACGGGAACGGGGCCCCCGATCGCGCCTACGGGCGCCGGCGCCGCGTCTGGCCCGCCGCGATCCGGGGACCACAGGCATCGCGCTATCGCGTCGCCTACGAGAAGCTAGGGATCGCGCGCTTCACGTCGCACCTCGACCTCGTGCGAATCTTCGACCGCGCGATCCGCGTGGCCAAGATCCCGATCGCCTACACGCAGGGCTTCAATCGGCACGCCAAGATCGCGTACGGGCCTCCACTCTCGCTCGGATCCACCAGCTCCTCGGAGT
>JAEHDN010000350.1 GCA_016880395.1 Candidatus Eiseniibacteriota bacterium | reverse complement strand
ATGATCGGCATGCCCGGGAAGCCGGTGCACCTGGGCGCCCGGTGGGGCTACTACCGGCAGTACGAGTGGATCCGTGCGAACGAGGTGGTCATTGAGAGCGTCAACGAGCTGGATGTGAAGCGGGAAGGGTACCGTTTCGCCGGAGGGGTCTCCGTCGACCTGGCGAACCACGCCGGGGTCCTCGGCACCGAGATCCGACTGGCGCGTGAATTCCGGGAGGACTTCACGAACGTGGTGCCCGATCTCGCCCGCATGACCACGACCTACCACATCGGCGGCGAGTACCGCGTTCGTCCGACGCTCCCGGTGCGCGCCGGCGTGGAGCTGATTCGTCTCGATCCGAACCGGGCCGATGCGAGCGCTCCACTCAAGGGGGCCGGCCTCACGCTCGGGCTCGGCTACTTCTGGAACGCGGTCGGCTGGCGAATCGATGCCACGTATGAGCACTACCACTTCGACTCCTCGCCCGATGACCCCGCCGATGAGATCGGATACGGGGACCGCGGGTACCTCTTCATCCAGCGCGCCTTCTAGCCTCTCCCCGATCGTGCGCACCCTTGCCCAGCAGGCGCTCGACACGGCGCTCGCTCGAGGTGCGGACTACGCCGACGTGCGCCTCCTCGAGACGGACCGTGAGGACCTCCAGGTCAAGAATGGCCAGGTTGGATCCGTGGACCGGTGGGACTCGCGCGGCATCGGCGTGCGCGTCCTGGTCCGCGGTGGATGGGGGTACGCGGCCACCGGATTCCTGACCCTCGAGGCCGTCGATGCCTGTGCCGCGGAGGCCGTTGGAATTGCGCGCGCCAGCTCGGGGCTCCTGCGCTCGCCGGTCCGGCTGGCGCCGGAGCCGGCCCACCGCGCGGTCTGGTCCTCGCCCTGCGCGATCGATCCCTTCCGGGTGCCGCTCGAGAAGAAGCTGGACCTGCTCTTCCGGGTGGACGAGGCGCTGCGCCGGGTTCGCGGCGTCACGATCGCCGAGGGCTCGCTCACCTTCGTGAAGAAGCGCCAGCTCTTCCTCAGCTCCGAAGGCTCCGACATCGACCAGACGGTCGTTCGTTCCGGCGGGGGCTATGCCGCGACGGCGGTCTCGGCGACCGAGGTGCAGCGCCGGAGCTTCCCGCAGGCGGAAGGGTTCCATCAGACCCTCGGATACGAGCTGATCGATTCGATCCCGTGGCTCGAGAACGCGACGCGGGTCGGCGAGGAGGCCGTCGCGCTCCTGACCGCCGATCCCTGTCCCGCGGGAGAGCGCGACGTCGTCCTCGAGGGGTCGCAGCTCGCGCTCCAGATCCACGAGTCGGTGGGTCATCCGACCGAGCTGGACCGGGTGCTGGGGATGGAGGCGAACTATGCGGGCACGAGCTTCCTCACCACCGATCAGCTCCGGATGCTCCGCTTCGGCTCCCAGCACGTGAACCTCGTCGCGGACGCGACGCTCGCGAGCGGTCTCTCCACGTTTGGCTTCGACGACGAGGGAGTCGAGGCGCAGCGCTGGCCCATCGTGGCGAACGGTCTCTTCGTCGGGTATCTCACCTCACGCGAGCTCGCGCACACGATCGGCGAGGGGCGCAGCCGCGGCTGCGTTCGCGCGGACGGCTGGCACCACGTGCCCATGATCCGCATGGTGAACCTGAGCCTGATGCCGGGGAAGGGCACGCTCGAGGATCTCCTCGCGGACACGGAGGACGGACTCTATCTCGAGACGAATCGAAGCTGGAGCATCGACCAGCTCCGGTACAACTTCCAGTTCAAGACCGAGATCGGTTGGGAGATCAAGAAGGGCAAACGCGTGCGCATGCTCCGCAACCCCACCTATCAGGGCATCACCCCGCGCTTCTGGAACTCGTGCGACTTCGTCTGCGGTCCCGAAGCATGGAAGCCGTGGGGCGTGACGAACTGCGGCAAGGGCCAGCCGGGACAGGTCGCGGAGATGACGCACGGCGCGGCTCCGGCCCGTTTTCGGAAGGTGAACGTCGGGGTGGGCTACGATGACTGAGTCGGAGACTCGCGCCGTCCTCGAGGAGGTTCTGGCCGTCGCGGGCGGGCGCGAGGTCGAGGCGGTCCTGGGCGGAGGCGTGAGCCGGCTGACCCGCTTCGCGAACAACGAGATCACGCAGAACGTCTCGGAGAGCCGCGTGGAGCTCGCGGTGCGCGTGGTGGACGGCAAGCGCACGGGGCGGGCGAGCGGCAACGATCTGAGCCGCGCGGGCATCGAGCGCCTCGTCACGGCGGCCGCATCCGCCGCGGCGGTGCAGCCCGAGATTCCCGACCTCCTTCCGCTCGCGGGTCCGCAGACATACCTGGCCGTCGAAGCCGACGACCCGGCGACCGGCGATCTCGACGCGGACGGCCGCGCCCGCGAGGTGGGGCGGGCCGTGGAGCGCTGCGTCAAGGCGGGCGTGACAGCCGCGGGCATCTACGAAACCGGCCGCGGCACGATCGGTGACTACGGCATGCTCGACACCATGGCCATCGCCAACTCCCGCGGTCTCTTCGCCTATCATCGGGGCACGCACGCGACGTTCCGGATCTCGGCGCTCGACGGCGCCGCCTCCGGATGGGCCGAGCGCGAGAGCTGGCGCGCATCCGACGTGAACGGCGCCGCGCTGGCCGACCGCGCGGTCGAGAAGGCGATCCGCTCCCGCGACGCCAAGCCGTGGGAGCCGGGGGCCTACACGGTCGTGCTCGAGCCGGCGGCGGTCGCGGATCTCCTACAAGATATGTCGTGGATCTCCCTCGGCGCGCTGGCCGTCCAGGAAGGACGGAGCTTTCTCTCCGGCCGGATGGGAGAGCGGGTCGCGGGCGAGAACATCACGCTCCGGGACGACCCCTTCCACCCGCTCCATCGCGGCGCGCCGTTCGATGCCGAGGGCATCCCCAGCCGGCCCACCACGATGATCGAGCGGGGCATCGCGCGGAGTCCGGTCTACGACCGACCCACGGCGGCCAAGGAGGGGAAGGAGTCGACCGGGCACAGCCGGCCGATCCCGAACACGATCGGACCGCTCGCCAGGCACCTGGTCCTCGAGGGGGGCCAGGGGACGCCCGAGGCGCTCCTCGCCGGGATCGACCGGGGGCTCTGGGTGACCCGGGTCTGGTACACGAACGTCGTCGACCCGAAGACGGTCACCCTCACTGGGATGACGCGGGATGGGCTCTTCGCGATCGAGAACGGACGTATCAGCCACGCCGTGCGGAACTTCCGCTTCAACCAGAGCGTGGTCGATCTCCTCAATCAGGTCGAGGGGATGTCGGCGGTCGCGAGGGCGGGTGGGGTGGTCTGTCCGGCCCTTCGGGTCAGGGGGTTCCACATGTCCAGCGTCACGGAATTCTGAAAAAATCTCTTGTCGCCTGGAACTTTCCGAATATAATCCCTCTCAAGAGACGTACCTGGGTGCGTCTCCCGAAGTTCCCCCCCCCTGAAGTCGAATGTCCTCCCGACCGAACCGACCGGCCTTTGCCCATGGACCATCCGGCGTGGAAGCCGGATGGCACCGAGCGGCTCCAAGCAGGTGTTTCGCAATGAATTGGATTGACTCGGTTCGCGAAAAACCGCATAAATGTTACGTTTTTTCGATCCAACGAACCTTGGCTTTGAAAGGAGTGGACGAACCCATGAGGAGCTGCAAGAAGCGGCGCTCCGGCGCCGTCCGCGCGATGCGGCCATCCTCGATCGCCTCGTTCCTCGCACTCGCCATCGTCGCGTTCGCGGGCACGGCCCTCGCCGAGACCGGGACCATCGTGGCTAAGGTCGTCGATCAGGGCGGCGCTCCCCAGCAGTACGCGAACGTCATCGTTCTGGGAGCTCAGACCGGTGGGCAGACCAACGCCCAGGGCACGGTCACGATCATCAAGGTTCCGGTCGGGACCTACACCGTCCGCGTCCGCATGGTCGGCTTCGCCCAGCAGGAGCGCATGGGGGTCAAGGTCGACGCGAACCGCAGCACCAGCATCGAGTTCAAGATGGCCGAGCAGGCCGTCCAGATGAAGACGGTCGACGTCCGGGGCGAGCAGAAGATCGCGATTCGCAAGAGGGACAGCTCGACCAAGCAGATGGTCACGAGCGAGGACCTCCGCTCGCTGCCCGTGGACAGCTACAAGGATGCGATCGGCCTCAAGGCCGGCGTCATCAGCCAGGGCGGGGAGCTCCACTTCCGCGGCGGGCGTGCGGACGAGGTGCTCACGGTCGTCAACGGAATCGCGAGCCGGAACCCGCTTCGCGCCGAGGGCGTGGATCTGGGGCTCCTCGCGGTCTCCTCCAGCGAGCAGGTTCTCGGCGGACTCGACGCCCAGTACGGGAACGCCCTCTCCGGGGTCATCAGCCTGACCACGCGCGAGGGTGGGGACAAGTTTGCGGGCGAGGTTCGCTACTTCACCGACCGCTACGGGGAGCACGACAAGGAGTTCAACAACTTCGAGCGCGTCAGCCTCGGCTTCGGCGGCCCCTTCCTCTTCAACAAGACCAACTACTACATCTCCTACGAGGGGACGTTCAGCGACACATACCTGGCGAACACCTCCGGGCACGAAGAGCACCGGTTCCTCGACTTCATCCGTACGGGGCTCCGCCAGGCCAACGCCTCGAATCTCTCCAGCAAGCTGACGTACAAGGTGACGCCCAACGAGAAGCTCAACTTGGAGTACATCTCCAACCACACCGTCGACGGCCGCTACCACAACCGCTGGAACCGGCAGGGCTTCGTCCAGGTCATCGAGGACTCGACGGCCCCCACCGACGGCTCGATCACGCGCCGGTACGGCACCTGGTCGTACTACCCGGTCGACTCCTCGTACATCCCGATGAACACGGCTGACCACCTCCCGGTCACGGATGCCAGCTACCAGCAGGTGGCGCTGACCTGGAGGCACACGCTCGGCATCGGCGAGATCTACAACGTCCGCGTCTCGCGCCAGCAGTGGAAGTCGACCGAGGACGTCCTCGACCGCCAGCTCTGGGAATACCAGCAGCAACCGAACCAGTACTACGATCCATTCAATCGCCTCAACGGGCAGTACTACGTGACGAACGGGGACTACCCCTTCTACGAGCGCCGCAACACGAGCACCTACACGCTGAACGGGGATTACTCGAAGAGGGTCAAGGCGCACAACTTCATGATCGGCGGCGACATCAACTACAACGACCTCTCGTTCCTCCTGACCCAGTTCCCGAACGTGCTCGACGCGAACGGGGATTACGGCGCCACGCGCGACGAGTTCCAGAACTACAACCCCGAGGGCTCCTTCTTCGCGCAGGACCGGTGGGAGTACGAGGGCATGGTCCTCAACGCGGGGCTTCGCTACGACAGCTTCTCGGTGGGGAACCAGATCTCCTCGGCGGAGGTCGCGGACAAGGTGAAGACCCAGGTGAGCCCGCGCGTCGGAATCGCCTACCCGATCTCGGATCGCGACGTCATGAGCTTCCACTACGGCCGGCTCTTCCAGGTGCCGGACCGCCTCTACCTCTACCAGGGCCGGAACATCTCGGCCGAAGCGCGCGGCAACCCGAATCTCGAGCCCCAGACGACGATCTCCTACCAGCTCGGCGTCCAGCACCTCTTCAGCAAGGAGATCTACGGTCAGTTCGGCGTCTACTTCAAGGACATCTTCGGCCTCCTGACGACGGTTCAGCAGGAGGTGCCGGGCTTCGCGATCACGGTGCCCACACGCGTGAACGGCGACTACGCCTCGTCACGCGGAATCGAGATGACGCTGATCAAGCGCCACAGCCACGGGTTCTCCGGGGAGCTGAACTACACGTACGGCAACGCGACGGGGACGGCGTCCGATCCCAATCGCGCCCTCGCGAGCTCGGGCAACCTCACGGACCAGTACAAGCCCACCTCGGAGCAGCCCCTCGAGTGGGACCAGCGGCACAGCGTCTCCGCGACGCTGCGGCTGGGCAACGAGAAGGACTGGGCGGCCT
>JAEHDN010000349.1 GCA_016880395.1 Candidatus Eiseniibacteriota bacterium | reverse complement strand
TTCCCGCTTCACATCCAGCTCGTTGACGCTCTCGATGACCACCTCGTTCGGGCGGATCCACTCGTACTGGCGGTAGTAGCCCCACCGGGCGCCCAGGTGCACCGGCTTCCCGGGCATGCCGATCATCCAGCGCGTGCTGACCTCGTTGTGCCGGAGCCCGCTCAGGAACGCCGACCACTTCCGCTTGAAGACGTTGTCGGGGTCCGTGTCGGAGGGGTTCGGGTTCATGAAGAACTGGGGCGCCCAATTGATTCGCGCGACCTCTTCCCCGTCGAACGAGCGGTGGCGCCCGTCCACGATACCCTCGAGCCAGTCCACATTCTTGTAGTGGAGAGCCGCCCCGTAGGCCACCTCGGGACGATCCCAGTCGTACTCGTCCTCATTGAGCGGGGTCTCGCTGATCCCGGTCACGTTGTGCTCGGCGTACTGACCGAACCCGGAAAGCGTCATGGCCGAATGCAGGAGGGTCGGGCGGTACATGGCGCCCCCCCGGATCTCCGTGCGCGTGCTCGAAACGTTGAGGTCGTAGGGGATGAGCAGCCGTCGGTTCTCGCTCTCGGTCCGGTAGCCGATGCGCGCCCCGAGCGTCAGGCCGGTCAGGAACTCACGCGCGTAGATCACGGACAGCCCGGGCGACTCGATCCCCGCGCCGAACGTCCGGTCGGTCGTGACCGGTGTCATCTCGGGAGCGACCGGAAGATCGAAATCGCGGATGAATCGGCAGTCGTCGGGCGAGGGGCATTCGTCGTGACGGCTGGCATCGACGTTCGCGTAGTCGAAGCTGCCCGCCATCCCCCACTTCCCACCGGTCCGAAACTCGCCTCGGATGCCGGCGCCGTGCAGGACCGCGCTGTTCGCGTAGCCGTAGTCGCGGTGGTCGTGCCCCTGGTAGGTGATGGGCACTTCCACATACGAGCTATCGCGTGACTCGAGGAGCCCGGCCGGGTTGTCGGAATAGGCGTAGGGGTCGAGCCGGCTCTGGTCATCGGGAATCGCAACCTCGATTCCCCCCATGGCCTTCAGCCGTGCCGACCCGTTGCCGGCGAACGGCTCGACGGGCGTTCCATTCAGCCAGGCGTCGATCACCTGCGCTCCGGCCGGCGAGGCCGTGGCGAGCAGGACGAGCATCGCGGACGCCGGAACGAAGGACCGCGCACCGCGTCGAACGAGGGACATGGCGCACTCCGAGACCGATGGGACGCGGGGAGATGTCATCGGGCGCTCAGGGCCGCAGGTAGATGGGGATCAGGTCGGAGACGCTCCGCGCCTTCGTCGTCCCGTCCACGATGGTGATCCGAATCGCATAGTGCCCGCCCGGCGCGAGCTGGATGTCGTCCGGCCGCGGGGGGCCGGGTATGTCGTTGCCTGGGGACGGGAATCGCGCGATCAGATCCCGCCTGATCTCGAGCCCCCACTTCCCCATCAGCCAGATTCCACGCGCCACGACGTCGGCCTGGCTCTCGGTGGGAAGCGTGGATCGGTAGGAAGGAACGTAGTCGCCGGGATTGAATGTCTTGTCCTGCTGGCTCGCGTCGTCCACCCGGATCGGGTTGATGGTCTCACAAGGGCCGAACGGCTTCGCGACCCTGTCCCAGACCACGTAGTAGACCGGCTTCCCCCGGTTGAGACGCGTGTCGCGGGTTCCCTTGTTGACGATGAAGAGGGGGACGGCCGTAGTGGAGTCGTGGTTTGCGAGCTGATACGTCCACTTGCCCGCGTCGCGGACCGGACCCGATCCGTTGTCGTAGAGATCTTCCATGTACGCGCCGCCTGGATGGCTGGTCGACCCGACGCTGTCCCCGTCTCCGACCGCCCCGGGGAACTCGGTGGCGCTCACAGGGGTGCAGGGGTCGGTCGTCCCCGATCCCCAGCGCCAGATATCCTTGGGGAGTCCGCCGCTCTGGGTCGAGAAGACTTCGATCGAGACCTCGTCCTCCTGGATGTTCCGATTGATGGTCCAGTGCGCGGGGTCGACCAGATCCCCCGTGTTCTTCCCCTTCGAGCAGTCGATCAGCGTGTCGCCGTTCACGATGACGTCCGCGGTCGTGACGAGCGGCATATGGAGTCGATTTTCCGTCGGGTCGGGCCACTGCACCAGAAAGAGAATGCCATCGGGATCGTTGAAACGGTTGATGGTCCAGAGGCTTCGCACCGAGACGTAGTAGGTGCCCCCGCGACCCCCTGATTCATTGTGCATTCCAATGATGGACGCGTCCCCGGTGATGTCCCACTCGATGTCGGTGACCCGCCCGTCGATGAGCAGCTCGCGCGACTCCTGCTGCGGCGAGCCCAGGAACTGCTCGTTTCCCTTCACCGCGATGATGTCGCTCACGGGGTTGGGCTCGGTGGGTTGAGTTTCGCCGCAGGAGAGCGTGGTGGCGGCGAGCACGGCACAAAGAATCCCTGTACGCACAAACCTGACTGAAGGCATCTATCGTCCTCGGATCATTCGGTCTGTAGGGGGGGAATCGGGCCGTAGATTACAAATCGCCCCGCCGGACTGTCAAGCGAAAAGCCCCGGATCGAGGTTGGGGAAAATGGCGTACCTGGCTTCCATAGCAGCGACTTCCGGCTCCACGAGCGGACCCCGGGTGAGGGCGAGGTCGAGCCGCCCGAACCGATCCAGGTGCTCCTCGGTGCGACGGTACGCGTACGGCACCAGGGTCCCGGTCTTCATGATGAACGCCCAGTCGCTGGCCTGAGCGAGGAGAAGCTCGCGTCCCGCCTGACGGAGCGCCCTCCCGCGAAGGGCGTCCCCTCGGTCCCCCTCCCGCGCCAGCGCCGCCATTCGCTCGGCCGCGCGGAGCAGATGGCGGTAGATCCAGTCGTTCGACGGATCGAGCCACACGTCGGAGTAGCCGCCGGCCCCCCAGCTCGAGGGAAAGAGGCGTCCCTGCGGCGCGCGCGGGATCCTGGCCGTCGCCTCGGCCGCGTCCACCGCCTCGAGCACGGTTCCCTCCGCGATCCCGTCGAGCACGAGGTCGAGCCACTCCGGACCCTCGTACCACCAGTGACCGAAGAGCTCGGCGTCGTACGGGGCGAGGACCAGGCACGGCTGGCCGATGGCCCGCGCCGCCGCGCGCGCCGCCCCCTCGCGCTCGCGCACGAAGTGGGACGCGTGCTCCACCGCGCGCGCGCGAGCCCGATCGGGATCGTAGAGCTCGCGGTGCGCGAAGCGCCTGTCCGTGATCCGATGGTACTTGAGCCCGAGGTGGGTCCGCGTGCCGCCGGAGGGAAGATCCGCGCGCACCTCCTCGAGAGGCAGGTCGAATCCCTGGTCGCGGTAGTACTCGCGGTACTCGGGATCGCCCGGATAGCCCTCCGTCGCGCTCCACACCTGGCGCGACGCCTCGACGTCCCGCCCGAGCGCGAATACGCCCGAATCCGTCCGAAACGGGGCGTACGTGCCCGGGAGCGGGCGAGGGCAGCCATTGGAGATCCCGTGCGCGTCCACCACGAACCACCCGATCCCGAACTCTGCGAGCACCGACTCCACGCCGGGCGTGTAGCCGCACTCCGGCAGCCAGAGCCCTTCCGGCGCTCGGCCGAATCGGCGCTCGAAGTCTCGCGCCGCGGTCCCGATCTGCGCGCGCCAGGACGGCGCTCCCAGATCCATCAGCGGCAGGTAACCGTGCGTCGCGCCGCAGGTGACGAGCCGCACGACCCCGGCCCGGTCGAGCTCATGGAACGCGCCCACGACGTCCCTCCGGTAGACGTCTTCGAACTGGCGCCTGCCCTCACGGAAGCGCTCCAGGTAGTGGCGCGAGAGGCGCTCGAGCGCCGGCTCCGACGCGTGGCGTCGCACGTCCCGCGCGGCGAGATCCTCGAGACGGGCCAGGCGGTGCACGAGGCGCGCGCGCAGGAGGTCGTCGTCGAGCATCGCCATCAGGGTCGGCGAGAGAGAGACCGTGATCCGGCCGCGCGCGCCGCGATCCGCGCGCCGCCCGAGCATCCCGAGGAGCGGCAGGTAGCACTCCACGAGCGCCTCCGCGAGCCACCGTTCCTCGAGGGAGTCCTCGAATTCCGGATGGCGCACGTACGGAAGGTGCGCATGGAGCAGGATCGAGAGGAACCCGGCCGGCCCGGAGGTCATGGCGTCTCGCTCGGGAGCGCCGCCAGGTAACGGGCCGCGGAGCTGGGGAGCGTGCGCAGGGTCCCCGCGCGGGCCCGCGCGCCTTGCGCCTCGAGCCACGCGGCCGAGGCGGGATCGAGGGTCCAGGGTCCAATCGCGGAACAGGGACCGTCCGGAGGAACGTGGGCCCAGCGCGAGGCGAGAAGGGGGGCGAAGCCGGAGGGAAGATCGAGCCCCAGCTCCGCGCGGGCCACCCCCCCCGAGCGAGGAAGCTCGAGGTACCAC
>JAEHDN010000348.1 GCA_016880395.1 Candidatus Eiseniibacteriota bacterium | reverse complement strand
TACACGAGCCAGGGCTGGCGTCCGACCTCCGCGGTGATCCACCCGGCGGTGTTGGCGATGTAGGGGAAGGGCACGCTCAGCATCAGGATCCAGAGCATCCACCGCGAATCGTAGAGCTGCCGCCGCCAGAGGAGGAACGCTGCCGTGACGAAGATCGCGATGAAGAAGGTCCCGAGCCCCACCATGATGTGATACGCGTAGTAGAGGATCTCGATGTTGTCGGGCCAGTTCTCCGCGGGGAACTCTTCGAGCCCGCGCACCCTCGCCTCCCATCGCTGGAAGGTGAGGAAGCTCAGCATCCGCGGCACGAGGATCGGATTGTCGAGCCGGCGGCGCTCCACGTCGGGCTGCCCGATCAGCGCGATGGGCGCGCCCTCCTCGGACCGGAAGAGCCCTTCCATCGCCGCGAGCGTGATCGGCTGGTGCTCGGCGAGCATCTTGCCCTGACGGTCGCCGGTCGGGAAGAGCTGGGTCACCGAGGCGATCGCGCCCACGGTCACCGCGACCCGAAGGAAGAGCTTCGCCTGTTCCTGGTGCTGGCGCGTGACCAGGTAGAACGCGCCCACCCCCGCCATGACGAAGCAGCCGGTCAGGACAGCGCCGTTCATGTTGTGCGCGTACTGCCAGAGACCCCACGGGTTCAGGAGGAACGCCCAGAAGCTCTTGAGGGCGATCTGCCCGCCCGGAAGGATCTCGTGTCCCACGGGATGCTGCATCCACGCGTCGGTCACGATGATGAAGAATCCCGAGAGCCACGATCCCACGAAGACGAGCACGGCCGCGAGCCAGTGCCCGACGGCTCCGAGGCGGCGCTCCCCGAACAGGAAGAGCCCCAGGAACGAGGACTCGAGGAAGAAGGAGAAGACTCCTTCCATCGCGAGGGACTGCCCGATCACGCTCCCGGTCGACTTCGAGAACTCCGACCAGTTCGTGCCGAACTGGAACTCCATCGGGATGCCGGTCACCACGCCGATCGCGAAGTTGATGGCGAAGATCTTCCCCCAGAAGCGCGCCGCGTCGTTGTAGCGCTCGTCGCCGCCCCTCAAGGCGATCGTCTTCAAGATCACGATCAGGAGGGCGAGTCCCATCGTGAGCTGCGGGAAGAGATAGTGGAACGTCACCGTGAAGGCGAAGTGGAGGCGGTGGACCGCGAGAGCTTCGTCCATGGACTCTCCTGGGTACGGGTCGGTCCGGCAGCCTGGAGCACCGGACGAGGGGTGGAGCATAGCCTCGCGCTCGGTTGGCCGCCAATGCTCCCGAGGGATGACCCGCGCCATTGGCCGGCCCGCCGCCGGGTGCTAGATTCGTGCCCCATGGATCGAGCCGCGATCACCCGGACCATCCAGCGAAACGGCTTCACGAGGCTCGTCCGCCATCTCGTGCGGGGCCACCAGCGGATCTTCCTCGACTATCCGGTCGATCCCAGGCCGCGCTACGGCCACGGGAAGCCGCCGCATCCGGAGCTGACCCGGCTCTTCGAGGAGGGGCGGGAGCGATACCGGGACTTCCTCGGGCGCTGCGCGGGGCTCTCGGACGCGATGGCGCGCATTCCCGTGCGCGGCGATGCCGCGACGACGGAGCCCGCCTGGATCAACGGATTCCTCCCCGGGCTCGACGCCGCGGCGCTCTACGGGGCGCTCGCGCTCCGGCCGCCGGAGACGTACGTGGAGGTCGGATCGGGGAACTCGACCCGCTTCGCGCGGCGAGCCATCCGCGACCACGGGCTTCGCACGCGGATCGTCTCCATCGACCCCCACCCGAGGGTCGCCATCGAGGCCATCGTGGATCGGATCATCCCGGCTCCGCTCGAGGAGGTGGACCTGTCGGTCGTGGCCTCGCTCCGTGCTGGGGACGTCCTCTTCCTCGACGGCTCGCACCGCTGCTTCACGAACTCCGACGTGACGGTCGCATTCCTCGAGATCCTGCCCCGTCTGGCGCGCGGGGTGCGCGTCCAGATCCACGACGTCTGCCTCCCGTACGACTATCCGCCCGAATGGGAGGACCGCTATTACTCCGAGCAGTACCTCCTGGCGGCGTACCTGCTCGGAGGCGCGGGCGGCGCGACGTTGCTCCTGCCGAACGCGTTCGTGAGCGAGGATCCGGAGCTTGGCCGAGTCCTCGATCCGCTCTGGACGAGGCCCGGCTTCGAGGCCGTGGAGCGGCGGGGCAGCTCCTTCTGGATGGAGATGTAGCGCAGCGCTACCGGGCGCTTCGCTCGGCCCCCAGGGGCGACCCCACGAAGCGCTCCACCACCTGGACGAACTTCTCCGGCTCCTCGAAGTAGGGCAGGTGCCCGCTGTGCTCGAACACCTCCCATCGGGATTTCGGGATCGCGTTGTGGATACGCCATGCGGTGCTCGGGGCGACGTTGAAGTCGTACCGGCCGGTCATGACGATCGTCGGCATCGTGAGCGTGGGGAGGAGCGGCCACATGTCGTACTTCGACAGGTCCC
>JAEHDN010000347.1 GCA_016880395.1 Candidatus Eiseniibacteriota bacterium | reverse complement strand
GCGCGCTTGGCCCACTCCTCGTCCATGCGGTCCATCCAGAACGGGAGCCAGGAGCACCCCGCCTCCATGAAGCCGATCCGGAGACTCGGATACTTCTCCGGCACGCCTTCGAAGATCATGCCGGTGAGCTGGATCATCTGGGCCACGGGATGGGACAGCGTGTGCACCTCGATGAACTTGTCGAAGCCGTCGGCGCCGAAGAAGTGCGGGCCGCGGACGGTGGCGTGACACGCCACCATCGATCCGAGCCGCTCCGCTTCCGCGTAGATCGGGTGAAAGTCCGGGTGTCCGAGCGGCAATCGGAGCCCGACCGCCGGCGCGAACGCGCCCGACATCCCGAGCTCAGTGACCGCCCGGCGCAGCTCCTTCACCGCCTCGGGCACGTCCTGGAACGGGAGCAGCGCCACCCCCTTCAGCCGCGGGCTCACGGTCAGGAACTCCTGGTGGAGGAAGTTGTTGTAGGCGCGACAGAGCGCCACCGCGAAGTCGGGCTCGCGCACCCACCCGATGGCGAGCCCGCCCGTCGGATAGAGGACGGTCGACTCCACGCCGCCCTCGTCCATGAGCTTGAGCCAGGATTTCGCGTCGTTCACGCTGCTCCCCAGCTTCCCGCCGAGGGAGCGGTCCCAGCCGTCCTCCGGGTAATAGGAGCGGCGCCCGGCCCAATGACCGCGTTCACCCTGCGGTCCGTCGAAATACGGGCGGAGCTGCTCGGTCGTCTCGGTGATGTGGCCGTCGGCATCGTTCACAGTGAACTCGACCATCGCGGCCTCCTCGGGGTGTGGGCCCCCTTGACAGCTCAGTCCCGCGCTCGGTATCAAGCGGTCAGCCCTTCGGGGCCCCAGGGCCGAACCACCCGGATTCTGGCCGACGTGACGGGCGATGGCAAGCTGCGCCGACCCAGGAGGAACCGTGTGATGACTGCCGCGACGGTGTTCATTTTCGCCCCTGTCGACGAAGCGCGAGACAGCCACAAGAGACTCGAGGCGGAGGGATGTGAGCTGCGCCTGGGGAAAGCTTCCTGGGACACGCCGCAGGGCAACAGCGAGCCCGAGCTGATCCGCATGGCGCAGGGGACCCACGCCCTCATGGGGACGTCCATACGGAACGTCCCCATCAGCCGGAAGATCATGGAGAGCTCGCCCGAGCTCCGGATCGTCGCCAAATACACGATCGGCGTCGACGACGTGGACGTCGAAGCGGCGACGGACATGGGGATCCTGGTCTGCCACGGCCCGACCGAATCGAACTGGGGCGGCGTGGCCGAAGGCACGATCACCGCCATGCTCACCATGCTGAAGAAAGTCCGGGAGCGCGACCGGCACCTTAAAAACAACGGAACCTGGCGGGATCAGCAGCTCCAGGGGACCTATTTCGGCTCCCGCGCCGACGGCTACGCGGGCATCACCCTCGGCCTGATCGGTCTCGGCAGGATCGGCAGCCGCATCGCCACCCTGATGCGTCCGTGGAAGATGAGGATCCTGGCCACCGACCCGTACGTGCCCGAGAGCAAGTTCACGGAGCACGGCGTGACCCGCGTGGATCTGCCGACGCTGCTCCGCGAGTCGGACGTGGTGAGCCTGCACGTCGTGCTGACGCGGGAGACCCGGCACATGATCGGGGTCGAGCAGCTCGCGCTGATGAAGCGCAAGGCGATCCTGATCAACACCTCACGCGGCCCCTGCGTCCAGGAGCCGGCGCTCATCGAGGCCCTGCTCAAGGGACAGATCGGCGGCGCCGCGCTCGACGTGTTCGAGGAGGAGCCGCT
>JAEHDN010000053.1 GCA_016880395.1 Candidatus Eiseniibacteriota bacterium | reverse complement strand
TGCCGCGAGAACTCCGAGCGCGACATCCGGACGCTCACGGGCGCGGCGCTGGCCTCGTCCGACGAGGAGGTGAAGATCGAGCTCCTTCGCCTGCTCCACGGGGTCGAATGGCCGACCGCAGCGGCCATCCTTCACTTCTGCGACGATCGCCTCTACCCGATCTTGGAGTATCGCGCGCTCTGGTCCCTGGGCATCGCAACGCCGCCGCCCTACACGAGAGATCTCTGGCTGCGCTACGTAACCTTCACGCGGGCACTCGCCACGCGCCACCACCACTCGATGCGAACCATCGACAAGGCCCTGTGGCAGTACGCGAAGGCCCGGCAGCGGTAGCCGCCGCGCCCGGAACGGGCGTCAGCTCCCCCGGTACACGTCCGTGTTCACGTACTTGAGACCGGAGTCCACCATCAGCGTGACCACCGTCGCCCCCGGCCCGAGCCGCTGGCCGACTCGGATCGCGGCGATGACATTCGCGCCGGACGAGGTCCCGGCAAAGAGCGCTTCCTCCCGGGCGAGCCTTCGAGCCATGGCCTTGGCCTCGTCCGTCGGAATCGCCTCGATGCCGTCGGCCAGCGATGGCTGCCAGAGCGGAGGCGTGTAGCCGATCCCCACCCCCTCGATCTTGTGGGGTCCTGGCTCCCCTCCTCCGAGGACGGGGGACTCGGCGGGCTCGACGGCCACGATCCGCATACCCGGCTTGTGCCGCTTGAGGGTCGCGGCCACGCCGCGCAACGAGGCCGCGGTGCCCACGCACTGCACGAAGGCATCGACCACGCCCCCCGTCTGAGCCCAGATCTCCTCGCCCAGGACCTCGTATCCCGCGATGCTGTCGTGATTGTTCAGCTGGTCGGTCCAGTAGGTGTTCGGCTCGCGGCTGAGCCCGCGGGCGGTCTCGATCATGTCGAGGATGAGCTTCCTGGTCGTGCGCCCCCCTTCGCTCGGGACGAGCGTGAGCTCCGCTCCGAGCGCCGCCATCTGATCCAGCTTCTCCCGGCTGAACGCATCCGAGGTGACGATGCGGATTCGATAGCCCTTGGCCGCGCAGACCAGGGCCAGCGAGGCTCCGGTGCTCCCACCGGTGTACTCCACGACGGTGCCGCCCGCCTTCAGCCGGCCGTCCTCCTCGGCTCTCGCAATGACGGCCCGCGCCATCCGATCCTTCATGCTGCCGGTGGGATTCTCCCATTCGAGCTTCGCGAGAATGGCCGCGCATCCGGGCGGGACCACCTTCCGGAGCCGGACCAGGGACGTATTCCCGACAGCTTCGAGGATGTTCATGGGACCCTCTCGTCGACGATCGACCGGTCGAGGCGAAACCTACCCCAACCCGGCCCCCCGGGCGAGAGGCCAAACCAGGCTTGGACAGATATCTGGATGATATATATCATGAAGATATATATGGCTCCTCGAAACCGCACCACGCCCTACGCTGTGCTCGGGATGCTCCACATCCGGCCGATGTCGGGATACGACATCCGCAAGGAGGCGGAGACGAGCCTGGGCTATTTCTGGAGCGAGAGCTACGGCCAGCTCTATCCTGCGCTCCGCGACCTCGCCGCGGCCGGACTCATCCGCCGGCGGGCGGGGGGGCGCACGGGCACCAGGGAGCGCCAGGTCTACGAGATCACGGCCAGCGGCCGTGAGGCTCTGGCCCTCTGGCGCACGCAGCCTCCGCGACCAACGCCCGTGCGGAGCGAGCTCCTCCTCAAGCTCTTCTTCGGGAACAGGGCGTCCACCGGTCCGGAGCTCAACTGGATCGACGACGTTCTCGCCACCGAGACCGCGGCGCTCAGGGACTTTCGCCGCATTCGCTCCGAGCTACGTCTGCAGGGAGACCACCCCAGCCTTCCCTTCTGGCTCATCACCCTCGGCTACGGGGAACACCGATCCCGGGCCGTGATCCGCTGGTGCCGCGAGAGCCGGAAGGCGCTCCGTGCGATGGTCCGTGGCGCGGGACGAAAGGCCACCCGGCGATGAGCACGCCCCGCCGTCCGCTCATCGCGCCCCTTCGGCACACGGTGATCCTGAGCGCGATCCTGCTCGGCATCGCGGCGTACGGGGCCTATGTGCAGGCGACCTCGCATGGCGGGAAGCATCTGGTCGAAGAGCGCGGCTCCACGCTTCCGCTCTACCTCTCCCTGCTGGCGGCCGAATGGGGGCTGGTCCGCTACGTCGTCGCGGGAGGGCTGCGGCGGACCGGGACCCGACTCCGCGATCTGCTCGGGGCGCGCTGGGCGTCCTGGAAGGACGTCGTGCGCGACATCGCGGCGGCGCTCGGGTTCTGGGCCGCGTGGACGGCGCTCGCGATCGTCGCGGCTCCGGTCCTCGGACCGGATACGGCCAAGGGGATCGACACGCTCCTTCCCCGCACCGTCCCCGAGATCGCGGCCTGGGTGCTTCTCTCGCTATCGGCGGGCTTCTGCGAGGAGGTCGTCTTCCGCGGGTACCTCCAGACTCAATTCGAGGCGCTCACGGGGAGCGTGCCCCTGGCCGTGATCGCCCAGGCCGTGATCTTCGGAGTGTCACACGGATATCAGGGACTGCGGAACGTGATCGTCATCACGGTCCTCGGCGGCCTGTACGGCCTCCTGGCGCACTGGCGGCGCAGCCTCAAGCCCGGCATGATCGCTCACGCATGGACCGACATCTTCAGCGGCCTCCTGGCGAAGCGCACGTAGCGCCCCTTCGACGGAGCCACCGCCTCGCCGGCTAGGGCCGGATGCGCTCCCACCGAACCTCGGGGGCGCCGTGACGCAGCCACAGCGGAACATCCCGGTGGGTCACGGAATCGTAGTGCGCGCGGCCCCACTCCGACACATCCTCTCGTCCCCAGCGGAATCCTTCGACGTAGGTCGGACGAAGCTCGACGATCGAGTGATGGAGGTCGTACTTGTTGTGCCCCGGAACCGAGTTCATCCCGCTCCACGCCACCGCGCCCGAGAGATCGGGAGCCGTGCGCGCGATCACGGGATCCGTCTTACCCAGGAAGTCCACGGCTTTCAGCTCCGTGTAGTACGGAACCGAGCCCGCCCAGTACACGCCGACGGAGGCGTCCGGGCCCAGGATCTCCCCCAGAGCCTCGGCCACGCGGACGTTCCGCACGTTCCCTTCCCACTGGTAGGGGCGCTGCCGGAAGGTGGCCTCCTGAAGGAACGGCGCGTTCAGGACGGCGAGCCCGCATGCGAGGATCGTGAGTGCGACCGCCCGCTGGACCATCCGCCCGGCCGGAGAGGCGCCCCCACGGACCATGGCCGTCCAGAGGCCGTGAGCCCCCACGGCCATGGCTAGTGGAACGGCCGGGGTCACGATCCGCCAGTAGCGCCAGGGATCGCCGCCGACCGCGACCTGGTAGGCGAGCAGCGTCAGGAGCGACGTCGTGGCCACCCAGGCGAGTCGCGACGGCCGTCGCCTGAGTGCGAATCCGAGCGCGGCGAGCAGGGTCAGGGCCGCCGGCCAGAACGGCCGGACGAACCCGAGCCCGTTCCGGAGCCGCTCGCCCAGAGGTAGGAGCCCCAGCTTCAACACGTACGTATTGGGAACGAGCGATCGGTAGTAGGCCAACCGGACGAGGAGCTGGATGGCCGGAGGGATCAGCGCGACACCCGCGACGGGCCAGACGCGCCTCCACCACGACGAGCCATCGCGGCGCCGCGCGACGTGCGCGAATCCGAGACCTCCGATGGCCGCGAGGAGGACTCCGTCCGGCCTTGCGACGCAGAGGAGCCCCAGCGCGAGACCGGTCGCGATCGAGTAGCGATCCCGACCCGTTTCCGCCCATCGCTCGGTGGCGAGCAGAGCGCCGAGGAAGAGGACGGTGACCAGTCCCGTCTCCATGCCGCTCAGCGACCAGTACGACAACGGATAGAAGGTCAAGGCCGAGGCGAGCGCCAGAGCCGGCGGGCACGTGGCTCGGCCCGGGCCTGCGAGTCGAGCGGCGAGGCGACATGTCACGTAGGCCGCGGCCAGCACCGTGGCCACGCCCGTCAGAGCCACCGCCAGACAGGCCGTTCGACGATCGAAGACCGTGCAAAACAGCGCCATCAGCAAGGTCGTGAGGAGGTTGCTGTAGCCCTCGACGCGCTCGCCCGGATTCCACACGAGGCCGTGGCCCTGAGCCAGGTTCCACGCGTAGCGCATCGAGATGAGCGCGTCGTCGAAGATGCCCCAGTGTCGTGTTCGATCGAGGGAGAGAAAGGAGGCGCGCTCGATGAACTTGACGCTCCACGCCAGGTACATGGCCCCCACGACCGTCACCCCGAGCCCGATCGAAGGGGACCCGCCCGGACCGTCGCGGCCGGGCTCGACAGCGTGGGCGCTCACGAGCTGAGTGATCCGGTGACGAGCATGCTCCGGCACTCTAGAGGGGCCACGGAGGAACGTCAGCAGTCAATTGGGCCCTCGCCGGCCCCTCCGTCGCCTTCCGGACTGGCCGTACGATACGGATTGCGCTAAACTCTTGTCGCACAATCCCCGTGCACGTTCGATTCCAAACACTCACGAAGGAATCCACCCCCCGATGATCGGGAAGAAGCTGCGCGCCTACGAGATCACCGAAGAGATCGGCGCCGGTGGCATGGCCACCGTGTTCCGCGCCTACCAGCCCAGCATGGACCGGCACGTGGCGGTCAAGGTCATCCGCTCGTCCATCCTCCACGACCAGGGACTCCGGGAGCGCTTCCAGCGCGAGGCGCGCCTCATCGCGCG
>JAEHDN010000346.1 GCA_016880395.1 Candidatus Eiseniibacteriota bacterium | reverse complement strand
TCCGCGGGGTCGTCCGACGAGCAGCCCCCGCTGCGGTACACGGTCCCCGTTCGGGTGGGACCCACATGGTGAACGATGCCCTGGAAGCGCAGCGGCACCGGGCCGTGGCGGGCGAGCGGCGTGGGGGGACGGCAGCCGCCAGAGGGCGCTATTCGCGCGTGCCCGGCCACCTCGGTCCGGTCACCGGTCCAACCGAGGCACATCGATGATGCCGCTCAGTACCCATACGGGCGCAAGTGGAATTTTCGTGGGCGGGGAGTCCCAAAATGGGTCTGGCGCCGGCTGGAACCGGCGCCTGGCCCTGGAACGACACGGTCTCTGAGGCTCGTTGCCTATCGGGTGGCGGGGGCTGGCGCCCAGTTGATGGCCGCAGCCCACTCGGCGAGTTTCGTCGGGCGGACGCCGCTCTCGGACGACATCGCGGCGATGTTCACGTTGTATCCGACCCGATCGAACCACTCGAGCATGGCGGCGTAGTCGTCGCTGAATTTCCGGACCTCCTCGATGGGCACCTGGACGAACCGGACCTCGCGGCCCATGACCCGGCTCAGGACCGCGGCAGTCTCGGGCATGGTCACCTCGTCGCCGGCAATGTCGATGCCACGACCGTTCAGCTCCGCGTGCCGCTCGAACGCCCACGAGCCGTACTTGCCGATGTCCTTCACGGCGATCATCTGGAGACGCGTATCGGGACGGATCCCGACCGCGAGCGCACCGTTCTGGATCCCCGGAAGGAACCACGGGGAGGTGAGGTTCTCCATGAAGAAGACGGGACGCAGGATCGCGTACGAGGGGAAGCCGAGCGAGCGGACCTTCTCCTCGACCCTCGCCTTGTTGTCGAAGTGAGGAATCCCTGTCTTGCGATCGGCCGACTGCACGGAGGAGTAGACGAGGTGCTTCACACCCGCGCGGCGGGCGGCCTCGGCGAACCGCATTCCCTGCTCTTCCTCGCCCTGGACGCCCGCCTCCCACGTGTTCTGCACGGCGTAGGCGCCCCACGCGCCGGTCAAGGCGCGGTCGAGCGAGGCCACGTCGTCGAGGTCCCCCGCGACGACCTCGGCCCCGAGACGTTTCAGCTCGACCGCCTTCTCGCTCTCCGGATGCCGGGTCATGGTCCGCACCGTGGCTCCCTTCGCGAGCAGCTCCCGCGCGATCGCGCCTCCCTGGTGCCCGGTGGCGCCCGTGATCAGGATCAGGTTCTTCTTCTCGATGGCCATGCTCGTTCCTCCCTCGTGTGGTTGGGGGTACCATCCCATCGTCTAACTTCCGCTATTCAAGATGATTTGCGGGCGGCGCGGGGGTAGAGTGGCGGCGTGAGCATCCCTCGTGTCGCCTCCGTGGTCCTCCTGACAGCGTTTGTCGTATCCCCCGCCCTGGCGCAGCAATCGTCGCGTTCGGCTCCTTCCCGGGCCTGGAGCGAAGTTCCCGGTGGCCCGGGCACGATCTGCGGCCGGGGGACTCCCTACTCCTTCTACGTTCACGGCGAGAGCCCGCGGCGGTTTCTCATCGTGCTGGGCGGCGGCGGCGCGTGCTGGGACGCGGCCACGTGCGGCGATCGGAAGTCGTTCGACGCGACGGCCGATCTTGCGGACATCCGCCTCGGCGCGGGCCTTCTGGACCTGACGCGCGCGAACAACCCCGTGCGCGGCTTCTCCGTCGTTCTCATCCCTTACTGCACGGGCGACGCGCATCTGGGGACCCGGGACGCGACCTACGGCGGCGATTCTACGGGAACCGGGGGGTACGTGATCCACCATTCCGGAAGAAACAACGCGAGAGCCTCGCTCCGGTGGGCATTTCGCATGGTCCCGGACCCCGAGATCCTGGTGGTCGTCGGGGTGGACGCGGGCGCCATCGCTTCCCCCCTGGTCGCGCAGCTCATCGCCGAGCACTACCCGAAGGCCAAGGTCGTGCAGCTCGGCGATGGCGCGGGCGGCTATCGCGCTCCGGCCATCCCCGGCATGATGGAGGCATGGGGCATCCCGACGTTCATGCGAGAGACCAATGCGTATCAAAACCTGGATTCGACCAGCACCACCTTCGAAACCCTTTACACCGGGCTCAAGCAGCCGGCCCCCAACCTCCGCATGGCCCAGATCAACAGCGCCTCCGACTCCACCCAGCTCCGGCTCCTCGGGCGCATGGGCGTTCAGGGCGTTCCGCTCGCTCAGCTGCTCTACGAGAACCTCGGGGAGATCCATGCGGCACGACCCCAGTTCCGGTCCTACGTCGCTCCCGGTGCGAAGCACACGTTCCTGCTCTCCCTGGATTTCTACTCGGTCTACAGCGACAGCACGAGCTTGCGGGACTGGGTGGCGAAGCTCGTCGAAGGGCAGCCGGTCCGGGACGTCGGCAACGAGTGGCTCGAGAAGCCTCCGCCTCCGCCTCCTC
>JAEHDN010000345.1 GCA_016880395.1 Candidatus Eiseniibacteriota bacterium | reverse complement strand
TGCCCCGGCACGTCCACGAGGGCGACGCGCCGCCCGGAGGGCAGTGCTAAGTGCGCGAAGCCGAGATCGATCGAGATCCCGCGCTCCTTCTCCTCCTTCAGGCGATCGGTGTCGATGCCCGATAGGCGGCGGACGAGGGAGTGATGCCGCAGACGCGCGAGCACCTCGCCATCGTGGATCTGCTCGGCGTGCGGGACGGCGTGATCGCCCTCACGAAGAGCGATCTCGTCGCCCCCGAGATGCTCCGCCTCGTCGAGGAGGAGGCGCGCGCGCTCGTGGCGCCGACCGCCCTCCGCGACGCCCCCATCGTTCCGGTCTCCTCGACCACCGGCGAGGGCATCCCGGCGTTCCTCGACGAGCTGGAGCGCGCGGTCGCGCGCGTCGGCGGGCGGGACGCGTCCGGGCCGGTGCGGCTCCCGATCGACCGTGTGTTCTCGGTGGAGGGAATCGGCACCGTCGTGACCGGGACGCTCTGGAGCGGCACCGTGCATCCCTCGGACACGCTCCTCCTGCTCCCGGGCGGTCAGGCGGTGCGCGCCCGGCAGCTCGAGGTGCACGACCAGGCGACCCCGGAGGCCACCGCGGGGAACCGGACCGCGATCGCCCTCCACGGAGTCTCGCGCGAAGACGTCGCCCGCGGCGACTGGCTGGTCCAGCCCGGGCGTTACCACGCGACGGACCTCGTCGATGCCAGGGTGAAGCTCCTCGCCTCCGCCCGTCCCCTGGCGAACCGCGCGCGCGTGCGGGTCCACCTGGGCGCGAGCGAGACGCTCGCGCGCGTCGTGCTCTTCGGCACGGAGGAGATCCTTCCCGGCGTTTCGGCGCTTGCGCAGATCCGCCTCGAGGCGCCCGTGGTCGCGGTTCCTGGGGACCGGCTCGTGCTCCGCGCCTATTCCCCCTCGGTCACGATTGCCGGCGCCCGTGTGATCGACGCCAGTCCTCCGCGGCGGGCGCGCCTCGACGAGGGGTCGAGGAAGGCGCTCGAGATCCTCGAGTCGGGCAGTCTCGCCGATCGGGTCGCCCTCCTGGCGCGCCAGGCCGGGTTCGAAGGGACGCGCGCCGACGTCGCCGCGCTCCGACTCGGGACCGAGCCCACGGCGGTCGAGGCGGCGGCCTCGCGTCTGCCTGCGCTCGTGCGGCTCAACGATCGGCGCTGGCTGGACCAGGCGGCGTGGGCGGCCCTGCTCGCGCGCGTCGTCGATGCGGTGCGCCGCTACGGCGAGGCGCACCGGCTCCGCCACGGCATCCCGAAGGGAGAGCTGAAGAGCCTCCTGGCGCGCGAGATCGAAGGGCCAGTGTTCGACGAGGCGCTGGAGCGGCTCCTGGCGGATCGCACGCTGCGCTCCGAGCAGGATCGCGTGGGGCTACCCGATTCGGGCCCGACCTTCGCCCCCGAACAGGCGCAGGCGCTCGAGCGCATGGAGCGCCGCCTCGACGCGGGCGGCTTCCAGGTGCCCGACCTGGCCGAGTTGCTGCGCGACGTGCCCGCTTCCGCCCGACCTGCCGAGCTGGCCCGCTATCTCGTGGAATCGGGCCGCGCCGTCAGGGTGACATCGGACCTCTACTGGACGGCTGCCCGTTGGGCAGAAGTCGAATCCCGTGTCCGCGAGCATTTCGCCCGCAAACCGGCTCTGGCCATGGGGGAGTTCAAGGATCTCGTACAGGTGTCGCGCAAGTACGCGGTTCCCATGCTTGAACACCTTGACCGGCTGGGGATTACACGACGGGAGGGAGACCTCCGGGTCCCCGGTCCCAGGCTCCGGGGGTGACCTGGCCGTCCCGGGGGGTGGGGGTTGTCGGACAGACCGTCGAATTCGGGTGGGACGTGCGTGTCGCACTCGAAAAAGAGTTGCCCGGTCTTCCACGGCCGGTTATCATTTTTCTTGATAGACACTCCGGCCGTCCCTCCGGCCGGGAATCGGGAGCCCCGCCGGGGTGCTCCGGAATCAACCAACAAGAAGGTGACTACGCCATGGGCCTTCTCTCCGGACCCCGCGGTACCAGGAAGCTCTCGTCGATTCTGTTCGCGCTGATCATTCTGTCCGCCTTGCTCGCGACGTGGGCTCCCGTCTCGGTGGGCCCGATCGGAGCAGGGACCGCTTCGGCCACTGGTTCACCGGATGAGACGTTGAACCCGCAGAACACGCCCAAGAGCACACAAGCGCCGACCATCACATACGAACTCTCGACGGTCACGTCAACGCCCACGACAATGCTCACCTGGAAGGACTACCTGTTGCTGGTGTGGAAGAACCTGGCCGTTTCGCGATTCTGAACGACGGGGCCCGCCCCGGGCCTACCATCGGAAGACGGTGCGTGGACAAGACCACGGCGGAATTGATCCGGGAGCGTGAGGAGGCGGTATCCACCGCCCGCCTCACGCAAGACCCGGAACGACACCTGCAATCTCTCGAAGATCTCGCCGAGATCTTCCTTCGAGCCGACAGCTATCTCCCCGCCCTCCAGAATCTCGAGGAGTGCATCCAGGCGGCGGAGCGGTTGGGGCTCGATCCCCATCGCATCGCCACGCTCGAGCTGAAAGCGGCGCAGACCCTCATCGAGAAGGGGGATGCGCCCGGTGCGCTCAAGCACCTCGCGCGCGCGCGGGCTCGCGCGGTCCCGGCCACGCAGCCCGAGCTGATCGCGCGGCTGCAGCTCCTGAGCGCGCGCGCCCTGATCGACCTGGCTCAGTACGAGGAGGCGCTGGGAAGCTGCGAGCGCGCCCACGCGTACTTCAAAGAACACAACCTCATGGCGCCGCTGGCGCACGCGTACAACTGCTTCGGCCGGATCCACTTCCGCCTCGG
>JAEHDN010000344.1 GCA_016880395.1 Candidatus Eiseniibacteriota bacterium | reverse complement strand
GAGGACGGGGAGCCCGAGGTGATCGACGCGGCCATCATCGCGGCGGCGCAGCGGGTGGAGCACTACGAGATCGCCGCCTACGGCACCCTTCGCACGTTCGCGGAGACAAAGGGAGACACGAAGGCGGCGCGCGTGCTCGAAGAGATCTTGAATGAGGAGAAGGAAGCCGACGAGCGCCTCACCCGGATCGCCGAATCGTCCGTCAACATGCAGGCTCGAAGCGCCGAGGAGGGCGACGAGGAGTGGGACGAGGACGAGGAGAGCAGCAAGTCGCGCACGCAGCCGGGCCGCAGCCTCTCGGCGGAGGATACCGGGCGGCGCGGTAAGGCCGACGGGCCCTGGACATGATCTGAGCGCGCCTTTGCGCGCGAACGATGAGCGGCAAGACGAAGGGGAAGGCTCTCGGCATCGAGCCTTCCCCTCTTGATATCGGGCCGCGCCTGCGTTCGCGGCCTCGACTTCCACCTGCTCAGACCGGCCGGCGACCCTGGATGATGCGGATGAGCATCGTCACGATGGCGAGCAAGAGCAAGAGGTGGATGAATCCACCCAACGTGTAGTTGGAGACCATCCCGACGAGCCACAGCATGAACAGAAGGATCGTGATCGTCCAAAG
This sequence comes from Candidatus Eiseniibacteriota bacterium, assembly GCA_016880395.1. Taxonomy (GTDB): domain Bacteria; phylum Eisenbacteria; class RBG-16-71-46; order SZUA-252; family SZUA-252; genus WS-9. The sequence goes on along the minus strand of JAEHDN010000344.1, from coordinate 1,484 downwards.
CATTCTCGGCCTCCTTGCGTCCGGGTCGTTGGCTGGCGCCGCCTGGATCGCACCGCCGGACGCGGGCGGAAGCGAAGCGGTACCCTGGCCAAGCGCAGGGGCAGGATCCATGCCACCGTGGAAAGCGCCGCAAATGGCGAAGTTGCGAGGAGCGGGGCGCAGGAGTCTGGGCTCGAAGGCAGCTTTGCGGCACCCACGTTGTAGCCGGTACAACGCCGGCCTCAAAACAGAGCCCCCGCGCGCGCGGCACGGGGGCTGCCGGGAGGACTCTGGATGACCTCCCGTTCATCCGGACGCGATCGCTCGACGCCTGGACTTTCCTCGGCGCTCCGAAGAGCGCTCCTATCCTCGGATATCGACCCCCAGGGACGGGGTGAGCGGCGCCATCAAACCGCCGCCCAACCGCACATGGAAGCCGTGCTTCTCAGCGTCGAAAGCCGCCCCGTCGGTGCTCTCCACCCAGCCGAGGCCGGTGCTCGTGCCGAGGCTCGCCATGGGGGCGAGCCATACGGAAGCTTCGACCGGCAGACCGGCCTCGGTTGAGGGGGGAGCGATGGGCGCCTCGAGCGCCGGCATCACGGCGCCGTGGACTCCGGAGCCATCCTCGGCCTGGGATGGCTCAGAGAGGATCTCCTTCTGAATACGATCCGCCATCAAGGGGAGCTGGACCGCGACCAGCGCCAGGACGACGCCTGCGAGCGCTCCCACGGCTACGATGTCCTTCCAGGTGCGGCGTAGGGCCGAATCCATGGCGCTCCTCTCCACATTGGACAACCGGGTTTCAGCGCTGATGCCCCATCAACGACCGTGCCACTCGGCGGTGCAAGGCTGCGACAGCAATTAGCCTGATTCCCAGCCGGGTGGGCTTGTACGACTGGGTCCACGTTGGACGATCGGGGAATCGATTCTTACAAGAGTGACGGCGTCAGGAGCTCTGCGGATGAAGCTGCTCGACCGCGCTCCGGACGATGGCGCGGGTCAGGCTCTGCCGCGTCCGCTCCATCGCGGCCCAGGGATCGCGCGAGCGAAGCCGAGCCGGGGTGGTACGCACCGTGAATCGCTCGGGGCGGAGCTTCGGCGTCACCTCGTCCCACGAGAGCGGCATCGAGACCGGGGCTCCTTCCCTGGCCCGCACGGAATAGGGTGCGACCCAGGTCGCGCCCCGGCGGTTGCGCAGGGTGTCGATGAAGATCTTTCCCTTGCGGCGCGCTTTCGAGAGGTTCGCCGTGAGGCGGCCTGGATCCTCGTGGATCATCGCCCCGGCCACGGCGGACCCGAATTCCGCGAGCTCGTCCCACGAGGGGCCCCTCTTCAGAGGAACCACGACGTGAATCCCCTTCCCCCCGGTCGTCTTCGGAAACGACACGAGCCCCAGATCGCGGAGCCGGTCACGCAGCTCGACGGCGGCCGCGACGGTCCTGGCCCATGGGACGGAGAGATCGGGATCGAGATCGAACACGATCCGGTCGGGCGCGTCCTGCCGG
>JAEHDN010000343.1 GCA_016880395.1 Candidatus Eiseniibacteriota bacterium | reverse complement strand
CCGACTACCTGATTCCGAAGCCGTTCGACCCGCGCGTGCTCCTCTGGGTCGCTCCGGCCGTGGCGAAGGCCGCCATGGACTCCGGTGTCGCCCGGCTCACGCTCGATCCCGCGGCCTACCGCGAATCGCTCGAAGCGAGGCTCGGCAAGTCGCGCGAGGTCGCTCGCGCGCTCATCAATCGGGCGCGGCGCGAGCCCGCTCGGATCGTCTTCCCGGAGGGAACCCATCCGCGAATCCTTCGCGTGGCCACGCATGCGGCCGAGGAAGGACTCGCCCGCCCGATCCTGCTGGGCGAGCCGGAGGTGATCCGGAGGCTGGCCCGCCACCTGGAAGTCTCGCTCGAGGGGCTGGAGATCGTGCACCCGCTCCAGCACCCGAAGTGGGATGCCTACGTCGAGGATCTCTACCGGATGCGGCAGCGGAAAGGGCTGACCCACCGCGATGCCGATCTTCTCATGCGGAATCCGAACTACTTCGGAACCATGATGGTGCAGCAGGGGGATGCCGACGGCCTCGTGTCCGGCGTGACCCAGCACTTCCCGGACACGATCCGCCCCGCGCTCCAGATCATCGGGCTCAGACCGGGAATCTCCCGGGTCTGCGGGGTCTACTGCATCATCGCGAAGAAGAAGTGCTACTTCTTCGCCGACACGACCGTGAACATCCAGCCCACCGCCGAGGAGCTCGCCGAGATCGCGATCCTGGCATCCGGCGTGGCGCGGGAGTTCGGTTTCGAGCCCCGGGTCGCGATGCTCTCCTTCTCCAGCTTCGGCTCGGCGCAGCACCCGGTCGTGGAGCTGGTTCGGAAGGCCGTCGAGCACGTCCGGTCGCGCGCACCCGAGATCCCGGTGGACGGAGAGATGCAGCTCGAGCCCGCGATCGATCCCGAATCGGCGCACCAGCTCTTTCCGTTCAGCCACATCCAGGGCGACGCGAACGTGCTCGTCTTCCCCGACCTGCATTCCGGGAACCTCGCCTACAAGCTGATGCAGCGGCTGGGCGGTGCCGAGACGATCGGACCGATCCTCACAGGGCTCGCGAAGCCGGTCCACATCGTGACGCCGACGTCCGACGACAATGAGATCATCAACATGGTCGCCATCGCCGGCGTGGAGGCTGCGCTCCGGAAGGTGGGGCGGAAGTCATCCATGATCCTGGTCGAGGAGCTGGTGTGACATGGACGTCGGCATCCTGAAGGAGACCTACGCCGGCGAGACCCGCGCGCCGCTCATCCCCTTCGCGGTCGGTGAGCTGGTACGTCAGGGAAACCGGGTCGTGATCCAGTCCGAAGCCGGCGCGGCGTCCGGCTTCGACGACCAGTCGTACCGCGAGATGGGAGCCACCGTCGTCTACTCCCCGGCGGAGGTGGTCGCGCGATCCAAGCTGGTTCTCAAGGTCTACCCTCCATCATGGGAGGAGTGCCTGGAGCTCGAGGAGGGACAGACCCTCCTCTCGTTCCTCCAGCTCTCTCTCGCCATGCGGAAGCACCTCGTCCAGCTCATTCGTCGCAAGATCACCGCCATCGGTTTCGAGGCCATCGAGGAGGAGGACGGCGAGCGGCCGGTGCTCACGATGATGAGCGAGATCGCCGGCAAGCTCGCCCTTCCCATCGCGGCCCATTACCTGCAAGCCCGTCAGGGCGGGCGCGGGACCCTCATCGAGGGGCTGCCCGGGGTCCCGGCCTGTGTGGCGGTCATCCTGGGCGCGGGAGTCGTCGGCACCAACGCCGCCCTCCAGGCGGCCGCGGCCGGCGCGCAGGTCATCGTGCTCGACAAGGACGTGACCCGTCTCCGCCGGCTTCAGGAGAGGGCGCAGGGCCGGCTCGTGACGGCGACAGCCGGCCCCTACAACCTGAGCCGGTTCGTTCCCATCGCCGACGTTCTCGTCGGCGCCGTGCTGATCCATATGGAAGCCACGCCGCATCTCCTCGACGAGGATCTGATCCGGCGCATGAAGCCTCGTT
>JAEHDN010000342.1 GCA_016880395.1 Candidatus Eiseniibacteriota bacterium | reverse complement strand
CGCAATGAGTTCCTTCAAGAAGAAGACCCTCCAGGGCATGGCCTGGACCGTGAGCTTCCGCTGGGGTCAGCGCTTCATGGGCCTCATCAGCACCCTCATTCTCGTGCGGGTGCTCTCCCCCAAGGATTTCGGCATTGTGGCCATGGGGATGGCGGTGGGATCCGTCCTCGACGCCATGAGCTCATTCGGATTCGACCAGACCCTCATCCAGCGGCGCACGCTCGATCGAACCCACCTCGACACCGCATGGACCGTCAATCAGATCGTGAGTTTCACGGCGGCGGCCGTGCTCCTCCTCCTGTCCCCGGCCGTGGCGGCGTATTACGGCGACACCCGGGTCATCACCGTCCTGATCGTGCTTGCGATCGGCGTCGCGTTGACCGGCATCCACAACTTCGTCGGTATGGCGGTCTTCGAGCGCGAGATGCAGTTTCGTCCAGTGTTTACCATGATGATGTCCGCAGAGGTGCTCTCCACGGTCGTGACGATCGCGCTTGCGTTTGTGTGGCGCGACTACCGTGCCCTCCTGGCCGGACTCCTCACGTTCTCGGTCACGAAGACCGTGCTGGGATATGTGCTCAGTCCCTTCCGGCCGCGCTGGAGTCTCTCGACGGCGCGCGAGATGCTCCACTTCACGCGGTGGCTCCTCCTCAACAACCTGATCACTGCGGTGTCGAATCGCGGCCAGGACGCGCTGATCGGGAGGCGGCTCGGCGCCGCGTCGACGGGGTTCTTCTCGGTAGCGAGCGAGGTGGCGCACCTGCCCACGACCGAGATCATCACGCCTTTCATGCGCGCGATCTACCCGGCCTTCGTAAAGATCCGGGATGGAACGGGCGATCTCCTGCGCGGGTTCGTGATCGTAGCCTCGGTGGTAATCCTCATCGTGGTGCCGACGGCGGTCGGGATCGCCTGCCTGTCGACCCTGTTCGTGCAGGTGGTGCTCGGCGTCAAGTGGTCTGCCTCCGCTCCGTTGCTGCAGATCCTGGCCGTGCTCGGGGCTCTCCAGGCCTGCAGGGCCATCACGGACCCCGTGCTCCTGGCCACCGGCAAACCGCGGATGATGGCCTCCCTCTCCGCCCTCTTCGTTTTGATCGGCTTTCCGCTGTTTGCGCTCTTGCTCTGGCGTACCGACTTGACGACGGCGACATGGGGGCTGGTCATGGGCGGGCTCGTATCCGCGGTTGTGGGATTCGCGATCGCCCTCCGGGAGCTTGGTGGACGATGGTCCGCGCTGACCGTGACCATGGTACGACCGGGGATCGGCTCCGCCGTGATGGCGGGCGCGGTTCTCGGATCGCGAGCGCTCTTCCCCACGACCGGAGACTCCCTCTCGTCGCTTCCCGTGCTGCTGGCGCTCGTCCTGATCGGTGCGGTGGCCTACACGGCCACCGTCCTGGTCCTGTGGCGGATCGCGGGGTCGCCCGACGGAGCGGAGCGCACTGTTCTGGATCTGGCCGCGCGCTCCGTGGAGGGGCTCCGGAGGCAGCCGACCAAGCCCGTCGCAAACTAGGCCGCTCGAGGCGAGCCGCCGCTACCGTGCCACCACGTTGACGAGCTTTCCCGGGACCACGATCACCTGCTGGACGAACTTCCCCTCCGTGTGTTTTCGCACGCTGGCATCGGCCAGGGCGGCCGCACGGATCGCTTCCTGGGAAGCCTCGGTGGGCACCTGGATGTTCGAGCGGACCTTGCCGTTGACCGAGACGACGTAGCGGGCGAGATCCTGCCGTAGGGCCTCCTGGGAGATGGTGGGCCAGCCCGAATGGAAGACGGAGCCACTGCGTCCGAGTCTCGCCCAGGCTCCCTCAGCCGTGTGCGGGGCTAGCGGGGCGAGCAGGCGCGTTGCCACCTCCACGGCCTCTTCCACCTCCCGCGCAGCCATATCTCCATCCTCGGCTTGGTATTCCTGCACTGCATTGACGAGTTGCATGAGCCCGCTCACCGCGGTGTTCAGGTGCAGTCGGTCCATGTCCTCGAGGACGCGTTGGGATACCCCGTGAACCCGTCGGCGGAGGTCTCGCCTGGGGCCGGTCGTCGCCCAGTGGGGCGATCCGCCTGAGTGAACGGGTCCGGCTCCCGGTTTCGGGATCGAACCTGCCGACGAGACCCCCTTGGCCTGGGCAAAATCCTCGATGAGCTTCCAGTATCGCGTGAGGTACCGGTACGCTCCCTCGACCCCACGATCGTTCCATTCGGCGTCCTTGGCGGGGGGGCCGATGAAGAGCGTGTAGAGGCGCACCGTGTCGGCCCCGAATTTCTCGATCAAGGCGTCCGGGGCGACCACGTTCCCCTTCGACTTCGACATCTTGTGCCCGTCCTTGCAGATCATCCCCTGCGTGAAGAGGCGGGCGAACGGCTCCGAGATCCCGATGTGGCCCATATCCCGGAGCACCTTCACGATGAACCGCGCGTAGAGCAGGTGCAGGAT
>JAEHDN010000341.1 GCA_016880395.1 Candidatus Eiseniibacteriota bacterium | reverse complement strand
GACGGCGGGCAGCTCCATCCGGGCGCGCCCGCGCGCACGCTCGCGCTGGAGGAGCGTCACCGCCTCCCCCGCGATCGCCAAGAGCTCGCCCCGCCCATCGTCCACCGGCAGCCCCTCAGTCCTGGTTCAGCGCCTGCGCCACTCGGAGCAGGATCGCGCGCGCCACCTCGCGCTTGGGGCGAAGCCCCAGCGGCTCCACGTTCCCGCCGGCATCCACCAGCGTCACGTCGTTCGTGTCCGACCCGAACGACGAGCCCGGCTTCTGCGGATTGTTGATCGCGATGAGGTCGAGTCCCTTCTTCTGCATCTTACCGCGTCCGCGGGCAACCTCGTCCTCGGTTTCGAGAGCGAAGCCGACGAGGTGCTTCCGCGGGTAGGCCGCGCGCACCTCGCGAAGGATATCCGCCGTCGGCGCGAGGTCGAGATGGAGCCCGCTCCCCTCGCGCGAGAGCTTGGACCCGCTCGGCCTGGCTGGCGTGAAGTCGCTCACCGCCGCCGCCATGACGAGCGCGTCCGCGTCCTTCATCGAGGCGAGCACCGCGTCCACCATGGCGGCCGCGGTCGGCGCCTCGATCCGCTCCACCCCGGCCGGAGGCTCGGCGGTGGTCCGCGCCGTGATCAGCTTCACCCGCGCGCCGAGGTCGCGCGCCTCGGCCGCGATCGCGAACCCCATCTTGCCGCTCGAACGGTTCGTGATCACGCGCACCGGATCGATCGGCTCCTCGGTGCCTCCCGCGGTGACCACGATCGTGCGGCCGCTGAGGGGCATCCCGTCCGCGCCGCCCGAGCCCCCAGCCCGACTCGCGCCGGCGAGCCCGGCGAGGGACGCGCACGCCTCCACGATCGCCTCGATCGTGGCCATGCGCCCGACGCCCCTCTCGCCGTCCGCGAGCTCTCCCTCCTCGGGGCCCACCAGACGGACACCGCGCGCGCGGAGAATGGCGACGTTCGCCTGAACGGCCGGGTGCTCCCACATCGCCACGTTCATGGCGGGTGCGAGGAGGACGGGAGAGCGGGTGGCGAGGAGCGCGGTGGAGAGGAGGTCGTCGGCGAGGCCCTGCGCGAGCTTACCGATCGCGTTCGCGGTGGCGGGCGCGATGAGAACGAGGTCCGCCTCGCGCGCCATGCCGATGTGCGCCATGCCGATGGCGCTCGTCGCCGCACCCTCGAACCAGGGGCCCGTCCCGAGCGCCTTGGACTCGAAGAGACCGTGGAGCACGGGACCGCGGGTGACCGAGCGGAGCGCGTCTTTCGTGACGAATCGGCGCGCCCGCGCGGTCAGGATGACGGAGACGTGCGCCCCTTCGCGTCCGAGGGCCCGCACCAGCTCGGGCGCCTTGTACGCCGCGACGCCCCCCGTGATGCCGAGGAGCACGCGCGCGCCGTCGAGGGAACGCGTCTCCGTCACGTCAAGCTACTCCTCCGATTCGGGGCTCGCCGTCTCGACGGGCTCCGTCTCCGGGATGTCCTCGTAGCGATAGAGCACGTGCCCCTTGAGGGCCTCCTCCAGCGCGACGTTGGTGACCTTGCCGCCCAGGTTGAGCCCCGTCTGGCGGGAGAGCTCGTTGATGCGGCGGGCCTCCTTGGCCGCGACGATGATCAGCTCGTACTTGTTCGGTACGTTGCTCGAGCGAAGCACGTTGGTCTTGGAATCCACGTCTCCTCCTTCAGGGTCAGGACCGACCGCTGTCGATCCGCCGCGAGGCCCGGCAGGTTTCCGCCTCGATGATGCTGAGGACCTTCCGGGTCGCGTCTTCCAGGTCGTCGTTGACGACCGTGTAATCGTATTCGCGCGCGATCTCGATCTCGCGCCGCGCGTTCTCCAGGCGGAGCCGGATGCGCTCCTCGCTATCCGTGCCCCGCGCCCGGAGCCGCTCCTCGAGATCCGCGATCGAGGGCGGAAGCACGAAGATGAACACCCCGTCCGGGTAGATCGTCCGGACCGAGCGCCCTCCCTGGACGTCGATGTCGAGAAGCACGTTCCGTCCCGAGCGGAGCACCCGCTCGGTCTGGCTCTTGAGCGTGCCGTAGAGCTCGCCGTGCACCTCGGCGTGCTCCACGAACTCCCCCGCCTCCACCCGCCTATGGAACTCGTCCCGGTCGAGGAAGAAGTAGTCGCTGCCTTCCACCTCGTGCGCCCGGCGGGGGCGCGTGGTGGCGGACACCGAGTAGACCAGGTCGACGGGATAGCGCCGGAGCAGCGCCTTCACGAAGGAGCTCTTTCCGGCGCCGGACGGCCCCGAGATCACCACCACGAATCGGCGGTAGTCCGAGCCGATCATGTCCGCGTCATTCGATGTTCTGGACCTGCTCGCGGATCCGCTCAAGTTCCTCTTTGACGTCGACGACCTGCTCGATGATCGGAACGTCGGCCGACTTGGAGCCGATCGTATTGATCTCCCGGTTCATCTCCTGGAGGAGGAACCCGAGCTTGCGCCCCGGCGTCGCCTCCTCGCTCAGGAGCTTCTTGAAATGATCGCAGTGCGCCTCGAGCCGCACGCACTCCTCGGTCGCGTCCAGGCGGTCGGCCATCATCGCCACCTCCTGTGCAAGCCGCTCCTCCGGCAGCTCCCCGCCGTCGAGGAGATGGCGGATACGCTCGCGGAGCCGGTCCGCTGTTTCCCTCACCCTGAGCGGCGCGCGCTCCCGGACCCTGGCGACGCGGGCGCGGATTCCCTCCACGCGCGCCTCGAGGTCCGCCCGGAGGGCCGCTCCCTCCGTCTCCTTCATCCGGATCATATCCTCGGTGGCCGCGGACACCACCTCGCGCAGGATCCCGAGGTAGAACTCCGGGTCGCGGCGCATCTCGCTCCAGACGAACAGATTGGGGAGCGAGGTGAGCGTGGCCACGTCCACCGTTCCGGACAGGCCGTACTTGCGCTGGAGCGCCTTCAGGAGCTCCATGTACCGGTCGGCCGCGCGCTCGTCGAGCGTCAGCGTGCCGGTGGGCTCGCGGCCGTCCTCCCCCTCCTCGCCGCCCCACGTCACGACCAGGTTGATCTTCCCGCGAACCGACCGCTCCTGAACGATCTTCCGCGCCTCGTGCTCGTAGATGCCGAGCGTACGTGGCAGCCGGGCGGATAGCTCGCAGAAGCGGTGATTCACCGACCGCACTTCGGCCGCGAGGCGAAGGCCGTCCACGACGACCTCTCCCCGGCCATATCCTGTCATGCTTCGGATCATGATGGGCTTCGAGACTCCCAGGGGGTAGCGCGGTACTGTAACCTGCGGCCCGGCGGCGCGTCATCAGCCAGATTCACGTTGCGCGACACGCCGCCCCCTCCCTAACGTCCGGCTCATGGCCCCTCGCCTGCAAGCTCAAAAATCCCAAGGGATGGCGGCCGGGAGGGGGGGCCGGGGCGCCGGGCGCGCAGCGACGGTCGGAGGGCCGCGCTGGCGGGTCTGGCTCCTCGGGGCCATGGTTGCCCTGGCCGCTTTCCTGCCCCACGCCCGCTCGGTGGGCTACGACTTCGTCTGGGACGACCGCTACCTGATCGGCCCCCACCTCGACGTCCATGGCCCCGCGGACGTGGCCCGCCTCTGGGGCACTCCGTTCGACGTCTACCTCAAGGACGCGGCCTTGGGGCGTACCTACTTCCGCCCCGCCACGATCGCGTCCCTCGCGCTCGACCGGGCGCTCTGGGGTGAGGACGCGCGCGGATACCACGCTCAAAACCTTGTCTGGTACGTCCTCGGATGTCTCGCCCTCTGGCTCCTCGCGTGGGAGCTGTCGGGGCGGCCGCTCGCCGCAACCGCCGGGGCGGTGCTCTTCGCGCTCCACCCGACGCATCCCGAGAGCGCCGCGTTCATCTCGGGCCGGACCGACCTCATCGCCGGGACATTCCTCTTCGCCTCGCTCTGGGTGGCCGCGCGCCACGGGCCCCGGATCCGCTCCCCTTGGGCGAAGCTCCTTCCGGCCTCGCTCGTTCTCCTGCCGGGGCTCTTCGCGAAGGAGGTCGCCCTCTTCGGCGCTCCGCTCCTCCTCGCCGCGCTCTGGGTGAAGGACCGCTCGCTGACCCTGGGCGGGCTCGCACGCGCCGCGGCGCCGGTCGCCGTCGTGTGCGCCCTCTACCTGGTCGCGCGCACCGCCACGCTGGGACCGTCGCAGCTCCCCGCCGTGCCTCCGGTGCAGGGGACCGTGCCGCAGATCCTCACGAGCGTGGCGATCGTTGCGATCTACGTCGGGCTCCTCCTCGTGCCGCTCGGCCTCTCGGCCCGCCACGACATCCGTGAGGTGCCCGGAGCGGACCTCCTCTTCGTCGCCGGGCTCGTCGTGATCGGCGCCCTCGCCGCGGGCATCGCGCGCGCCTCGCGCCGGCGATCCCCCTGGCTTCTTCCGCTCGGGCTCTTCGCGGCGACGCTCCTTCCAGTCTGCTGGGTGCGCATCCTCGCCGGCGCGCTGGTCGCGGAGCGCTTCCTCTTCGTTCCCGGCGGAGCCCTCGCGCTCGCGGTCGCGCTCCTGCCGGGCGTGTGGGAGCGCGCGCCGCGGAGCGCTCCGGCGGGAGCGG
>JAEHDN010000340.1 GCA_016880395.1 Candidatus Eiseniibacteriota bacterium | reverse complement strand
CGCCAGGCCGCCGAGAAGCACGAGCGAGCGGTCCAGTACTTCAAGCGCCACTGAACTCTGGTTGCAAACCGGCGTTGCGGGGACAAGGGGCGGCCGCAAGGGCCGCCCCCTCCCGCGTCGCGGCTACCCCTCGACCTTGTAGATCTCCCGCCGTCCGTGATCGATGAGATCGTGATAGCCCTTCATGATGTTCTCGAACTCCTTCGTGTCCTGCTCACTCTGTCCCTGCCCTTCCATCATCTGCTCGAACGCCTGGAGGCTCGGCGTCTCCATCTCCATCACGATCGTCCAGTAGCGATCGGCACAGAAATCGGTCAGCACCCGCATCTTGCCCATGTTCGACTTCTGCATGAGCTTCGCCATGGCGAGCGACTTCTCCACCATCGGACGTACCTTGCCGGGCTTGCAATACATGATCTCGCGAACGAGCAGCATGGGATTCTCCTTTCGTGGCCAACCGCAGCGGCTCCGCCGGGTCGGGATCGGGACTTGCCCGCCTAACGGCAGGAACTCTCGTTATCAATCGACTCGACGGCCAAAGTGGCGTTTCCTGCCATGCAGATGGATGTCTCGGCGACCCTCCCCCGGATGCACACCCGATCGCCGACCTTGAAGCTGCCCAGACTGCCGGCAATCGAATAGCGATGCCCATCGCTGGTCTCGAGGATCGGGCACTCCGCGCCAGGGGCGAGCAGGCCTCGCACCGTGACCTCCTGCCTGGGCGGCGCGAACGGCCCTTCGGTGTGGGCACACCCGCATGCGGTCGCGGCTGCGATCAGGACGGGCAGCCACGTGCGAGCGGTTGTCATCATGACCCCTCCTCTCCTCGGCGATTCCACAGCTCACGATTGTACCTCCCATCCAGGAGGCTACCGGAAGTGCTTCACTATGTGACCGTGAAGAGGTGAGCTGGCGTTTCCGGGATGAGAGTGGTGCGCCCGGTCGGCGGTTTAGGTAAGAATTAGGGGGGCGACGTGCGCGGGGTGCGCTGCCCCCTGCTCCATTCCCGGAGGATCCGTGACGGTGTCCGCGATGACCTTGATGGCTGGGCTATTCCTCATCGTTCTAGCGTGGCCCGACACGCTCCGGGCGGATCCACCCACCACGGACACCCAGGAGCCGCCTCCGCCCGCGCCCGTGGACAGATCGAGCGATTCCGCCCTTCGCGACATGAGCACGGATCGGCCCGACCTCACGGAGAGCGCCTACACGGTCGACGCGGGGCACACCCAGGTCGAGATCGAGGTCGCGAGCCACGGCCGCGAGCGCTCCCGCGGCGTCGAGGTGACCTCCACTGGCATCGGAGGGTTTCTGATCAAGCACGGGCTCCATCGCCGGGTCGACCTCCAAGTGGGCCTGTCGCAGCTCTACCGGTCGACCGACTTCGCCTTCGACCCCATCCTCTACCCGGACGCCATCGAGGTCTCGGACGTCACTGGTCCCGGCGACCTGCAGATACGCCTCAAGTGGAATGTCTGGGGCAACGACGGCGGTCGCACTGCCTTTGCACTCATGCCCTACATCGATCTCCCGACTTCCCCGGAGTCCCCGGGAGATGCCGTGGAGGGTGGGTTGATCGCCCCGCTCGCGATCGACGGGCCCGTGGGACTCGGTCTGGGCGTCATGGGCGAGGTGGACTGGTTCGATGTGTATGGTGAGCGATGGACCGAATGGATGACGACGGCAACCGTCGGGCACGATCTGGCGGGCGGACTGGGAGCGTTCGTCGAGTTCGCCGCCACCTTTCGCGTGCCCGACGAGGGTGAGTGGCTGGGACTCTTCAACACGGGCCTGATCGTCGCGGTGTCTCCGAATGTCCAGCTCGACGGCGGCGTCCGTTGGGGTGTCACGGACGTGGCCCCCGATTACGAGGGCTTCCTCGGCTTCAGCTTCCGCCGGTAGAGTTGGCGGAGGGCGCGCCAGCGCCGGACTCGGCCTAGTGGATCGAGGCTCTCGCGTCGGTGGTCTCGGTCTCGAGGAGGTGCCGGAGCTTGACGAGCGCGCGCTCCTCGAGCTGGCGGATGCGCTCGCGCGAGAGGCCGAAGTGCTCCCCGGTCTCCGCGAGCGTCCGGGGGCGGTCGTCGTAGAAGCCGTAGCGGAGACGCAGGATCGCCTCCTCACGCCCCGAGAGCCGCTTCAGCATCTCGTTGAGCTGCTGATCGCGGATCTGCATCTCGATGATCTCGTCGAGGCTGGGAGGCTGCTCGACCGCCTCGGACTCGATGAGCCCATGGAAGGCCTCGTTGCTCATGTCGACATCCAGCGTGTGGATGGACTGAACGAGGCTCTGCAGCCGGAACACCCGCGCGGCCGGGAGGCCCATCTCGATCGCGACCTCGTGTGCGTCGGGCTTGCGCCGGAGCTCCGACTCGAGCCGGCGCTGCGTCGCCACGAAGCGGCGCATCATCTGGAGGACGTGGATCGGGATCCGCACCGTGCGGGACTGGTTCGCCACGCCCCGGGCGAGCGCCTGGCGGATCCACCAGGTCGCGTACGTGCTGAAGTGGATCCCGCGATCGACGTCGAAGCGGTCCACGGCGGTGATGAGGCCGAGGTTTCCCTCCTCGACGAGATCCAGGAACTCGACGCCGCGGTTCCGGTAGGCCCGCGCGATGGAGACCACGAGCCGGAGATAGGCGAGAATGAGCGCTCGCCGCGCCTCCTCGTTGCCCTCGCGCATCGATTCCCAGAGCCGGCGCTCCTCGTCGCGCGCGAGCACCGGGTAGCGCTGGATCTCCTTCAAGTAGCGACGCTCGAGGCTGCCGATCGTGTGATCGATGTCGGCGGCGACGGAAGCGGCGGCGAGGTCCTCGGTGCGCGCCTCCTCCGGGAGACGGATCCCCTGCCGGCGCGCCTCGGCCAGGAAGAGGTCGAACGCGCCGGCGTCGAAGTCCGACGAGTGGAGCAGCGGATCCAGTTCGTCGTCGGTCAGCGCGCCGCGCTCGAGGCCGGTGCGCATGGCCTCGGAGAGCTCGGACACGAAGCGGCGTGGGTTATCGACCATGGAATTCGCTCAACCGGCCAGGATGCGGAACTCGGCGTCGCCGTGAGGAGGGTGCCATTCCACGTCGACGCGCTGGACACGAGCCGCGGGGGGACCCTGACGGAGCCGTTCGACGAGATCGAGAAGTGACGGTCGCGGGCCCTCCGCCTCCACCCGCACCGCCCCGTCGGCCAGATTCCGCACCGAGCCGCCGAGACCGAGCCGCGAGGCCTCGGCCTGGACGAAGTAGCGGTAGCCGACACCCTGAACCTGGCCCGTGATCCGAGCCACGAGTCGCGCCTCCCGGGTCCCCGTCACGTGCGGGGCCCGGGGCGGCGTGCGCTCATCGGCGAGATCGATGCGGCGGATCATGGTCGGGGCGAGAGGATTTGAACCTCCGACCCCCTGGTCCCGAACCAGGTGCTCTACCAGGCTGAGCCACGCCCCGATCCTCACCCGCAAATCGCATCGATGGAATCCCTTCCCAGGCGCGGGATTCTATCAGCCGCGGCTCGCGAGGGTCAACCGACGTTGCCCGAGGCCCACCCCTCGCGGCCGATCAGGGGCACGAACGTGCACCCGCAGAGAACGCGCTGGGCGAGTCCGTCCTCCGTGCGCGTGGCCTTCACGAGCGACTGGTTTTCGCTCTCCCCGACCGGGACGACGGCGATCCCGCCTGGCCGGAGCTGCTCCTCGAGGAAGGCGGGCATGCGGGGCGCTCCGGCGGTGATGAGGATGCGGTCGAACGGGGCCATCTCTCGCCAGCCGAGCGTTCCGTCCGCGCAGCGGAAGACCACATTGGTGTAGCCGAGCGCCGTGAGGCGCTCGCGGGCGGCCGCGGCGATCGCGGGGATGCGTTCGATCGTGAAGACGCGCTCGGCCAGCTCGGCGAGGATCGCGGTCTGGTAGCCCGATCCGGTTCCGATCTCGAGGACCTTCTCGTTCCCCGTGAGGTCGAGCGCCTGCGTCATGAGGGCGACCATGTAGGGCTGGGAGATCGTCTGCTCGTCGCCGATCGGGAGCGCGTGGTCCGAGTAGGCTCGCGCGGCGAGCGTATCGTCCACGAACAGATGGCGCGGCATCGCCTCCATGATCCGGAGGACGTGGCGGTCGTGGATCCCCCTCGCGCGGAGCTGCTCGTCCACCATGCGCCGACGGGCGACGCTCAGATCATGTTGCGGATTCATCGAGGGAGAGTCCCTTCGCCTCGAGGTCGACGATCTCCTTGTAATCGGTCAGCTCGAACGTGATGGGCGTGACCGACACGTACCCTCGCTCGACGGCGGTGAAGTCGCTGGAGTCGTCGTTCTCCCACGTCGGCTCCTCGCCGCCGATCCAGTAATAGAGCTTACCCCTCGGATCGGTCTTTTCCACGATCACGTCGCGGTAGATCCGCTTCCCCAGACGGGTCACGCGCACGCCGCGGATCTCCTCCCAGGGGATCGGCGGCACGTTGACGTTGAGGCAGGTGGTCGCCGGAAGGCCGCGGCGGAGGAGATTCCGCACGAGGCTCCGAGCCACACGCGCCGGGGGGCCGAAATCCGCCGGGCCCCAGGTGGCGAGCGAGATCGCGATCGAGGGGATGCCGAGGAACGTCCCCTCCGACGCGGCCGCCACCGTGCCGGAGTAGAGCACGTCGTTCCCCATGTTCGGCCCGTGGTTGATGCCGGACACGACGAGCGCGGGTCGCTCCTTCAGGAAAGCGTGGACGCCGAGGAGCACGGCATCGGTCGGGGTCCCGTCCACGCTCAGCTCGCGCTCGGAGATCCGGCGCACGCGGAGCGGGCGGTGGAGCGTGAGGGCGTGGCTCGTGGCGCTCTGCTCCCGGTCCGGCGCCATGATCGTGACGTTGCCGAGCGGCTCCATGGCCTTGGCGAGCGCCCGGATACCCTCGGCGTGGATGCCGTCGTCGTTCGTGACGAGGATGTCGATCATGACGCGAGGAGCCGGAGGACGAGCCGGATGAAGCGTGCCGTGTCCCGGAC
This sequence comes from Candidatus Eiseniibacteriota bacterium, assembly GCA_016880395.1. Taxonomy (GTDB): domain Bacteria; phylum Eisenbacteria; class RBG-16-71-46; order SZUA-252; family SZUA-252; genus WS-9. The sequence goes on along the minus strand of JAEHDN010000340.1, from coordinate 635 downwards.
CGGATGGATGTGGGATCCGGGCGCGTTGTAGAGCGTCGGGACGGGCGCCTCGCCGATCCGGAAGCCCTGCCGGGCCGCGCGGACGAGGAACTCCGACTCGTACTCGAACCGGCGGCTCGTGGGGCGCACGGCGCGCAGCACGGAGGCTCGGATCGCGCGGTAGCCGGATTGGGAATCGGGCACGCGGCGCCCCGCCAGGCGCGAGACCCACCAGGTCGTCACGTCGTTCGTCTTGCGGCGGAGCCAGGGCATGCCGGTGCGATTCCCTTCACGCGACCCCACGACGAGGTCGGCGTCGGCGAGCGCCGCGATCAGGCCGGGCGCGGCCTGGACGTCGTGCTGCCCGTCCGCGTCGAGGGCCAGGACCGCGTCGGCTCCTCGGCGCAGCGCCTCGTCGAAGCCCGACTGGAGCGCGGCTCCCTTTCCCTGGTTCACCTCGTGGCGCACGACGATGGCTCCTGCGTCCCGGGCGCGGGCTCCCGTGTCGTCGGAGGATCCGTCGTCCACCACGACCACCTCGAGCTCGTCCACGCCCTGCGCGAAGACCGAGTCGAGGTAATTATGGCCACAATGGAGATGGCACACAGCACATGCTTGCCCGCTTACAAAACACAGACATTCGGAGCGAAATTCCT
>JAEHDN010000339.1 GCA_016880395.1 Candidatus Eiseniibacteriota bacterium | reverse complement strand
GCCTGGGGGCGCTCGGATCGTGCGGCGCCGTCGTGTACGTTCCGCGAGGCGTCGAGGTCGAGCGGCCCATCCGGGTCCTCATCGCGCGCGACACGCCGGGGCACGGCACCTTCCCGCACGTCCTGATCGCGCTCGAGCCACAGAGCCGGGCGACGGTGATCGAGGAGTACTTCTCCCCCGGCGACTCGGGGGCAGGCGTGAACGTCGGGGTCACCGAGGTCACGGTCGGCGACGGGGCGGACCTTCACATGGCGACGCTCCAGCGCTGGGGCTCCGCGGTCGTGCACGTCGGGACCGAGCGGGTGCGAGTGGGGCGCGATGCGCGCTTCCACTGGACCTTCGCGGGCCTCGGCGGAAAGGTCACCAAGATCGACATGGAGATGCACCTGGAAGGCGAGGGCAGCGAGGCCAGGTTCTCCGGCTGCTACTTCGGCGACGGGACGCAGCACTTCGATTTCCACAGCTTCCAGAACCATCGGAAGGGCCACTCGACGAGCGACCTCCTCTTCAAGGGGGCGCTCCGCGGCAAGGCCCGGACCGTCTACCAGGGGCTCATCAAGGTGCACAAGGACGCCCAGCGCTCCGACGCCTACCAGGCGAATCGGAACCTGATCCTCTCGGACCGGGCGCGGGCGGATTCCATCCCGAGCCTCGAGATCGAGGCGAACGACGTCCGCTGCACGCACGGCGCGACCGTGGGCCAGATCGACGAGGAGCAGCGCTTCTACCTCATGTCGCGCGGTCTCGACAAGCACGAGGCCGAGCGGCTGATCTTGACGGGATTCTTCGAGCCTGTGCTCGCTCGAATCCCCGCGGAGTCGCTCCGCGCCATCGTGACCGAGGCGGTCGAGCGAAAGGCGGCGATCCGATCGTGAAGGCTCTCGCGCCCGAGCGGCCGATCGACTTCGCGGCGATCCGGCGGCAGTTCCCGATCTTCGAGCGGAAGATCCACGGGAAGCCGCTGATCTACCTCGACTCGACGGCGACCACCCAGAAGCCCGTGGTCGTCCTGGACGCGCTCGAGCGCTATTACCGCACCTTCAACGCGAACATCCACCGTGGCGTGTACGTCATCGCCGAGGAGGCGACCCGCGAGTACGAGGAGGTCCGCGGCAAGATGGCGCGGTTTCTGAACGCGGGCTCGGCGCGCGAGATCGTGTTCACGCGCGGCACCACCGAATCGGTGAACCTGGTCGCTCACGGCTGGGGGCGGAAGCACGTCGGCGCGGGCGACGTGATCGTGCTCACCGAGATGGAGCACCACTCGAATCTCGTTCCCTGGCAGCTCCTCGCGCAGGACCGCGGCGCGACGTTGCGGTTCATCCCGGTGGACCCGCAGGGGCGTCTCGATCTCACCGATCTCGATCGGCTGCTCGAGGGTCCCGTGAAGATGGTATCGCTGGCGCACGTCTCGAACGTGCTCGGCACGATCAACCCCGTCCTGGACATCATCCGGCGGGCGCACGCGGTCGGCGCCAGGGTGATGCTGGATGCAGCGCAGAGCGTGCCGCACATACCCGTCGACGTGCGCGCCCTCGGGTGTGACTTCCTCGCGCTCTCCGGGCACAAGATGCTCGGCCCGACCGGCATCGGCGCGCTCTACGGCAAGCGCGAGGCGCTCGAGTCCATGGCGCCGTTCCTCGGAGGCGGGGAGATGATCCGCGAGGTGCGGCTCGAGAGCTCGACCTGGAACGACGTGCCCTTCCGATTCGAGGCGGGCACGATGAACATCGCGGACACGATCGCATTCGGCGCCGCGCTCGATTATCTATCGGACATCGGGATGGCGAACGTGGAGGCCCACGGGAGGGAGCTGGTCGAGGAGACCTTCCGTGTCCTCGGAGCGATTCCCGGAGTGACGATCTACGGACCTCCCGCGGCGGAGCGGGGGGCGATCGTGTCGTTCGCGGTCGACGACATCCACGCCCACGACGTGGCGGCTGTCCTCGACAGCGAG
>JAEHDN010000338.1 GCA_016880395.1 Candidatus Eiseniibacteriota bacterium | reverse complement strand
CCGGAGGGACCTACGACGTGGTCGTCGAGGTGGGGGGCAACATGTTCGTCGTCGACAACATTGTCGAATTGTCGCCCGGCGAAGGGGTGTCCCGGTCCTTCGCTGTCCAGCCCCAGAGGCCGGCGAACCGCAGGATCGCCAAGATGCCGACGCCTCAGGGGAGCGCCACTCCGATCGGCGTGACGGCGATCGAGGTCCCCTTCTGGCGCAGCACCGGAGGGAAAGGCCAAGCTCCCCCACGACGGAGTCGAGGAGGTTGGCCGCGAAGGTCTCGTACTGCTTGGGGAAGAGAGCATCGGCCGCGGGGGTCAGGCAGTACCGGCCGACAGGCCGGCCGCGACCTGGCGCCCGGAGCGGTTCCACGGTCCGCGTCACGAGACCGGCCGATTCGAGGAGCCTGAGCGTGGCCCGGGCGGAGACGGGACGAATTCCAAGCCGCTGGGCAAGGTCGCGGCCCGAAAGTGGTCCATGAAGCCTAAGCAGCTCCAGGGCATGGATCTTGGGTGTTGTGACGTTCGGATGGATCATGATCTTAGTCGCCTCCCTCTATAATTATAGATGTTTATGATTGCCATTAGAATCATAAATAGTCGCCGCTCACGCAAAAGTTGCAAGCTTCTCTCAGGCGAGCCTACCGTGCCTTGGGCCATCACGGCCCCCGGAGGACCCATGATTCGAGCGGCCATCGGGCTTGCGGACGACGACGACCAACCTCGGAAATCCATAGCGCGTCTGCTGGATCGGATGTACGAAGGCGATCCCATCGCAAGCGGGGAGCTCTTCCTCCTCTACCATCTGGCCCTTCGCAAGCATGCGACCCGCTGGCTTGGTGGGCGGGGGGGCCAAGCCGGCGCCATGATCCTGATCATGCGCGCCATGCTTCGACTCACGGCGAGCGGGTTGCGACGACCGGCTATGCATGAGGCTACCTTCGCCCTGCTTCGTCATGCCATTCGGGCCCAGATGCGGCCGGACGACCCTGCCTCCACGACCCTTCGCGCGATCGAGCCGGATCTCGACCGGTATGCCTGGGCTCTGTTGTGGCTTCCCAGAGGCGAGAGGAAGGCCTTTGCCTTGCGGTTCGACTTCGAGTTCACCTACACGGATATCGCCAACGCCCTCCATCTACCAAGCGCCTACGAGGCCCGGAGGAGGGTGGCGCAGGCCGTCCTTCACCTGGCGGACATCATGAATGGCCCCGGATCCGCACGTTGAGGCCCCGCAAAATCCTCTTGCCTTTTTGGGTGGATTGTCTTATGGTACAGCCACTTACCTCTCCCCAGGTAGGTAGTCCTAAGGGGGAGAGCCATGCCTGGCGCGGAGCAGCATCGCTCCTCATGCCCGTCCTGACGCCCGACGAGGAACCCGACCCGCAAGACCTCGGCGCGACGGCCGAGCTGTTCCGCCGCGCACGCGCCGGGGATGAATCGGCTCTCAATTCCATCTACAAGCGATTCTGGGGCGTGCTCTGCCGTGTCGCGCACGGGCGGCTGCCCAAGTGCGCGCGCGGGCTCACCGACACGCAGGATGTCGTCCAGAACGCGATGGTCAACGCGCTCAAATCCGTCCGCAACTTCGAGCCGAACCATCCCGGCGCGTTCTTGGCCTACATGCACAAGTGCGTGATCAACGAGATCCACACGCAGGTCCGCAAGGCGAATCGGCGCCCCACGCCGGGGCCGATTCCCGAGAATCTCGTGAGCGGAGGCCCTTCGCCGATCGAGCTCGCGATCGGGGAGGACACGCACGATCGCTACGAGCAGGCCCTCGACATGCTGGACGAAGATGACGGGCAGATCATCATCGCGTACGTCGAGATGGGGTTCACGTACGCGGACCTGGCCGTGACCCTGGGGATCCTGCCCAACGCCGCGCGCATGCGCGTGGCGCGGGCCCTCCTCCGCCTGTCCGAGGCGATGAAGAGGCTGGGGCACGGAAGCTGAAAGGGCGAGGCCGTGAGGCCCCGCCCCCGCTCAGTCCCGATGCAGCACGCAGAGGACCTCGCACCCGCCGTCCGTGGAGAGCGCCTGGGGCGAGTCCGCCTCGCGCCTCCTGTAGTAATGGCCGGGACCGAGGCGACGTCCCTGACAGAGGCAATCTCCTCGCAATACGAATAGCTCCTCGGTCCCGTACGGTCCCGGCAGCGTGTCCCGCTTGCCCGCATCCATGCGCACGAGCCGCACCTCGTATCGCTCGTCGGCGTCCACCATGAGCACGCCTTCCCGCTGGCGGTCGCTGCGGCGCACCGTGAGCGGATCGGAGAGGGTGCCCACATCCGGCGCCTCGCCGTAGCCGGCCGAGGGCCACGCCGGATAGATCGAGAAGAGCACGCAGCCGCGCTGCGTCCGCCCGTTCACCGATCCGCCCGCGGCGCGGTGGCAGTCTCCGGGACGGAGCTGCTCGCCGTCGGCCTCGAAGTCGCCGTCGATCACGAACACGTGGCGTCCGAGGAGGCCGGGCTCCCCACCGGTCCCGCCGCCCGCCGGAAAGCGGACGAGCCGCGAGTCCATGTGGTCATCGGGATCGAGGTAGAGATGGCGGACCTCGCCTGGACCGGACGCGGAGGGCTCCCACCGGATCTCATCCGAGGCGAGGAAGAACCGCTCCTCGCTACCGCGCTTCATCGTGCTCATCACGTCCATCACTTCCTCCCCTGGCCCGTGGAGCGGCCGGTCATGATCGAGTTTTTCCGCCCGCTCGGCCAAGAGTGTCGACCTCGGAACGGGCGCTGGGAGTTACGATCAAGGGTATGGACGACACCCTCCCGCGCGCGATGGTCCTGAAGTCGTACACACCCGAGCCCGGGTCGGCGGTCGAGCTCGGAGCCGGTGATCCCGTCTGGGTGGGCGAGGAGAGCACGGCCTATCCCGGCTGGGTCCGCATCACGGCGCCGAACGGAAGCAAGACGTGGGCCCCCCAGGCCTACGTCCGCGGCGAGCCTGGGACCAGGGGGGCCATGACGGTCGAATACAACTCGACCGAGCTGGCCGTGAGGGAGAGGGAGAAGGTCACGGTCACCCTCGAGTACAAGGGTTGGGCGTGGGTCCGGACGGACGACGGTCGGGAGGGCTGGATCCCCCTCGACGTTCTGGGCCCTTTTTCCAGCCTGGGGGCGTAGTAAGCTTACCCATGGGGGCCGGGAGAGTCCCGGCGCGG
>JAEHDN010000337.1 GCA_016880395.1 Candidatus Eiseniibacteriota bacterium | reverse complement strand
CGTCCGGCCTCGTCGACTACCACCTCGCGGTCCTTCACGCCGCGCTCCAGGACAGCCCGACGTGGAAGATCCGCCCCTGCGACCTCCCGGTCAGCCGCGCCGAGATCGCCAAGTCCGGGCTCCAGTACCTCGCGCTCGGCCACTACCACAACTACGCCGAGGTGCGGGAGAACGGCGCGGTCGCGGTCTACCCCGGCACCCTCGAAGGGAAGCGCTTCGGCGAGAACGGTCCCCGCTACCTCGTGGTCGCCACGCTGAGCCACGACGGCGTGAGCCTCGATCGGACGCCCTGGAACGTGCGGACGCTCCACGACGCCGTGATCGACCTCGGCCTGGCCGAGCTGCGGGACGAGGAGCAGCTCGAGTCGAGGCTCCTCGCCTTTGCCGGCGACCGCGAGATCACGCGGGTGCGGATCGAGGGGCCGGCCGATTTCGTCTTCGACGCCGAGCGCATGCAGAAGCGGCTCGCGCCCAAGTTCTTCCATCTCGAGGTGGAGGACCGGACCTACGTCGTCAACGCCTCCCTGCTGACCCGCTATCGCGACGAGGCGACCGTGCGCGGCGTGTTCGTGCGCCGGATGCTCGAGCGAATCGATCGCGCCCCCGACGCCGCCACGCGCGAGCGGGTCACGCACGCTCTGAGGCTGGGACTCGCCGAGTTCCAGAATCCGCGCCATGCGCCTTGAACGCGTGACGGTGGAGGGCTTCGGCCCCCTCTCGAATTTCGACGCGGTCCTCGAGCCGAAGCGGCTCAACCTCTTCATCGGGCCGAACGAGTCGGGCAAGTCCTCGTTCGCCTCGGCGATCGTGTCCGCGCTCTTCGGCTGCGCCACGGCCGATCAGGAGGCGCTCACGCGCCCCTGGGCGGGGGGCGGCCACGCCGTGGCCGTGACCTTCACCACGCTCTCCGGCCGGTTCCGCGTGCGCCGCGACTTCGGGACGCACGAGGTGCGGGTGGACCGCATGGCGGGCGGTGTCGACACGGTCGAGTCCACGATCTTCCAGGGCATCGTCAATCCCCGCGGTCGGAGCGCGGAGCTGCTCCAGTACGAGGAGCTCCTGCGCGGCTGGTTCGGGTTCACCGAGGCGAGGCTCTTCCGCGAGTCGTCGTTCGTGCACGAGAACGGGCTCGAGACGCAGGTCAGCCCCGAGCTGCGCCATATCATCTCCGGGGCGGTCGAAGCGGACTACCAGCAGATCGAGGACGCGCTGATGGAGCGGCTGGACGCGCTCACACGCGAGCACCCGTTCGATCCGCGCGCGCGGAAGCGCGTGAACCGCTCGATCGAGAACCGGATGGAGCGGCTCGAGCAGCTCCGGGAGCGGCGGAAGCGGTCCGAGCGGGTGATGACGGAGCTCAAGTCGCGCGTGGCGGAGCGGGACGAGATGGAGACGCGGCTCTTGAATCTTCGGTCGGATCTCGCGACCAAGGAGCGGCTCGTGTCCGATCTCGACACATGGGTCCGTCTCCGCGAGGACCAGCGGCGTCATTTGAAGCGCGCCCCGGACATCGGCACCGAGCTGGTGAACGTCCGCCGCGCGCGCGGCCAGGTCCAGGAGATCGATCGGAAGATCCGGGAGGAGCTGGGCTACCTCGCCAACGCGCCCGAGGAGGCGGAGGGCGACCTGATGCGGCTCGGCGTGCTCCGCGCGCAGCGGGCGCGCCATCAGAAGACCGCCGAGGAGGTGCGCCGGAAGACCGACGGCTCGGCGCCCCGGTCGCCCGCGATGGCCATCGTGCTCGCGCTCCTCCTCGCGGGAGGCGGCGCCGCGGGGGCATGGCTCACCCTCCACGACATGTGGATCGCCGGCGGGATCGCGGGCGCGGGCATCTCGCTCGGCATCTGGCTGGGGCTCTCGCTCGGCCAGAAGTCCCGGCGGTCCCGCTCGCTCGCCGAGGCGCACGTGCGCGTGCTCGACGAGAACGTCCGCACGCTGTCCCAGGAGATCGACTCGGTCGAGATCCGCGTGAATCCATATCTCGCGGGCCGCACGGTCGAGGTCGTCCTCGAGGACGTGAAGCGCTACCGCGCGGTCATGCAGGAGCGGCGCGAGTCCGCCGCCGTGCTCCAGTCGCTTCCCATGCCGGAGCGGCTCGAGGCGGAATCGAAGGAGATCGACGAGGCCGTGGCCGCGCTCCGCGCGAAGGAGAAGGCGCTCCTCCAGCAGTCCCCCTTCCTCGCTCCGCTCCGTGAGGACGCGGTGAAGGCGGCCGAGGCGGCGGAGCGGCTTCGCCGCGAGGCGACCACGCTCCGGACCAAGATCCAGGCCGAGCAGGATTCGCTCGACGCGGCGCTCCGGCGCGGCGGTGGCGGTGGCGGTGGCGGTGGCTCCGACGGTGATGCCGAGAATCTCGAGACGCTCGACGAGGCGATCGGGACGGAGGAAGAGGCTCTCGCGCACGAGGAGCGCCAGCGGGACGCGCTCCTGATCGCGCTCGAGGTCCTCCGCGACTCGGTGCTTGCCTACCAGGAGGAGCACGTCCACCGGCTCGCCGCCGAGGCAGGGAAGACGCTCCAGAAACTCACCGACGGTCGCTACCTCACGGTGCGGCTCGACGCGGACCTCAAGCCGACGCTCTCCACCGGCGACCGGGACGGGCTCGCGCTCGAGTCCCTGAGCCGTGGGGCGAGGGACGCCTTCTACCTCTCCCTCCGTGCCGCGCTGGCCCAGGAGCTTTCGGCGCGGGAGCCTCTCCCGCTCATCCTCGACGATCCGATCGCCCACTTCGACGAGGAGCGGCGCGGCTCGCTCGTACGGATCCTCGAGGAGCTGGCGGG